>JBKEBI010000076.1:0-5455 GCA_047973085.1 Bacilli bacterium
GAAAATGTCATTAGTGGAGATTATGAATTATCTCGTCCATTTAGTTATGTAACTAGAAGGAGTGGAGATTTCAAAGATGAAAAAAATGAACAACTTGTTGTGGCATTTCTTGATTATTTAAATAATTCTATTGAGGGAAGAGAAGCAGTTGCTGCTGAAGGTGGGATTGTAAATTTAGATGGAGCAAAACCATGGAGTGAATTAAAAGCTAATCATTCAATTCTTGAAGAAGATAATAGTGATGTTGTAATCAGTCTTGGAGGGAGTACATCTGTAGAAGAAACAATTGTAAGTGCATATGAAAGTTTTATACCGTTTACAAATGGAGCTAGCTTTGAGTCTAATTTAACAGGTAGTGGAGATGGTTATAAAAGAGTTCTTGGTGAAGAAAAAGATAGTGCAAATTATGCCGATATTGGCTTTGCTTCCAGAGATTTTAAAGCAGAAGAAGATGTTTCGAAGGCACTTGATAGTGGTGTATACTGTAAAGATGCAATTGTTGTAGTGGTGAGTAAAGATTTTGCTGAGGATAATACAAATTTAACAAAAGAACAAGTTTATAATATTTTTACAGGAGAGATTACTACTTGGGACATGGTAGAAAAATAGAAGGTAGAAAAATGGAAATAAAAAATAATATTGTGGAGAAGAATAAATTTGTAGATAAGTTATTTCAATATATTTTTCTTGCATCAGCGTTGTTTGCTAGTTTAAGTGTTCTATTCATATTAGGATTTATTTTTACAAAGGCTGTGAAGCCTTTTTTACCTGATTATGAATTTGGACAACAAAGTATTATAAAATTTATATTTGGAACAGCATATAGAAGTGACCAACAAATATATGGAATAGGATTTATAATTATAAATACAGTAATTATTTCACTGAGTGCATTATTTGTATGCTTTCCAATTAGTATAGTAACATCATTGTTTTGTGTAAAGTTTGCACCTAAAAAACTCAAGCCACTTTTAAAATCAAGTATTGAACTATTAGCTAGTATTCCATCAGTTATATATGGGGTATTTGGTTATGGAGTGATTACAGTATTTGTGGACAATTTAGCAAAATTTTTTGGTTATGAAAGTATTCAAGGATTATCTAGTTTAGCTGCAATAATAATTCTTGCTCTAATGATTTTTCCAACGATGACTTTAATTTCAATTTCTAGTATTGAACGTGTAAGTAAAAGTATGGAAGAAGCAAGTTATGCACTAGGAGCAACTAAAGTACAAACTAACTACAAAGTAGTTTTAAGAGGAGCTAAGAATGGAATTTTTTCTGGAATGATATTAGGATTAGGACGAGCCTATGGTGAAGCAACAGCAGTTAGTATGGTAATTGGTAATGCAATGATTGGACCAACAATTATGCCATTTATGCCATCTAGAACTTTAACTTCAACAATTTTATTAGGTCTTAAAGAAACGAGTGGACTAGACTATGATATTAGATTTTCAATTGCATTTGTACTACTTTGCGTAATAATAAGTTCTAATTTGGCATTAAATTTTGTTAAAAAGAAGGTGTTAAGATGAAAAATTTTATTGATAAAATAAGCTTAGGCACAACATGGTTTTTATCAGGTATAGGATTTTTATTTTTAATATTAATTTACGCTTTTATTTTTAATAATGGCTTTGGTTTGATTAATACGCAATTACTTACAGGAGACTATTGGAGTGAAGTTTATTATTTAAATCCTAGTGAAGAAAGTATAAGAGAGTTTAGTGCACCTGATGATTTAGATGGTGGATATTTTTCCTCAAAATATGGAATTGTTTTAAAAGATTACACTACTTCGCAAAAAGATGAAGTTGTAATGATTACATATATAGATGAAAATTCAATATTTAACAGTATGAAGAATGAAACTACTGGAGAAAACCAAGTATTAGAGCTAAACTCAGATTTTAATAAAGTTACATATATTATTGATGATTCTTATTATACAACTGGAAGTAGTAAAAAAGAAAATGCAGAAACTATTGTTTCCAATTTGGAAAAATCAGATAGTGTATATCAGATTTTTATAAAAACACAGAGTGGAGGAATTAGAGGATCAATTATTGCTACTGTAATTTTAATTGTGACGAGTATACTTTTAAGTATGCCAGTAAGTATTTTTGCTGCAATCTATCTTGCGGAATATAGTAAAAAAAATATTTTTACAAAAATAATTAGACTTGGAATAGAACTTTTAAGTGGAGTACCTTCAATAATATTTGGTTTAGTAGGACTTGTAATATTTTATCCTATTGCAGAAGCATTTAATGCAATAGGTCCAACTTTACTCTTAGGATCTCTTACAATGATTATTGTGCTTTTACCAGTTTCAATTAAAACAGTGGAAGAAACACTTTATACTGTTCCAGATAGTTTGCGTGAATCAAGTTTAAGTCTTGGTGCTACAAAGTTTCAAACGATATTCAAAGTAGTTCTTCCAAGCTCTCTTAGTGGAATTTTAACAGCATTGCTTTTGGCAATTGGGAGAATTATAGGAGAAACTGCTGCACTTATTTATACAATTGGTACAGTTGTAAATGACAACCCTAAATTAAATACAGGAGGAACTACACTTGCTGTACAAATTTGGAAAGAAATGAGTGGAGAGCAACCGAACATAGAACTTGCAAGTGCAATATCTCTTGTAATTCTAATCTTAGTATTAGTACTAAACATTATTGTAAAATTTATTTCAAGACGTATTGAAATTAAATATAGTTAGGAGAGTTAAATGAAAAATATATTTAATGTAGAAAATGTAAATTTATATTATGGTAGTTTTCAAGCTTTAAAAAATATTAACCTAGAAATTGAAGAAAACAAAGTGTTAGCTTTAATTGGGCCATCTGGTTGTGGTAAAAGTACTTTTTTAAGAACGCTTAATAGAATGAATGATTTAATTGAAGATTGTAAAGTTGAAGGTAGTATTAAGTATGAAGAAAAGGAAATTTATAAAGCGAATTTTGATTTAACTTTTCTTCGCTTAAATGTTGGAATGGTATTTCAAAAGCCAACTCCATTTCCGTTTAGTATATATGACAATATTGCTTATGGCCCTAGATGTCAAGGTGTAAAAAGTAAAAAAGTTCTGGATGAAATTGTAGAAACTAGTTTAAAAGAAGCAGCATTATGGGATGAGGTAAAAGATACTTTAAACAAGAGCGCACTCAGCTTAAGTGGTGGTCAGCAACAAAGACTTTGTATTGCCCGAGCTATTGCTATGAAACCTAAGGTTATTTTAATGGATGAGCCTACTAGTGCACTTGATCCCATTGCAACAAGCAAAATAGAAGAACTAATATTTAAGTTGAAAGAGCAGTATACAATAATAATAGTCACACATTCAATGCAACAGGCGAGAAGAATTGGAGATAATATAGCATTCTTTTTACTAGGTGAAGTAATTGAATTTGGAGATAGTAAAGAAATTTTTACTAATCCTAAAGATGACAGAACTGAAAAATATATAACAGGAAGGTTTGGATAAAATTATGAGACAGATTGATAAAAAAACTACTGAGATAAAAAAGGAATTGCAAAGTTTAATGAAAGATGTAGTTAACATATATCAAAATTTGTATGAGTGTATTGATGACTGTGATGATGATTGCTTAAAAAGTGTAATAAAAAATGATAAAGATGTTAATAAAAAAGAATTAGATTTAAATGAAATGATTGTTGAGTATATTGCAACATTTTCTCCCCTTGCTACAGACTTGCGTGAAGCAATATCTTATTTAAAAATTGCTAATGATTTAGAACGCATAGCTGATTATACAACCAATATTGCAAAAATATTTAGACGTAGTGTAAATTTTAGTAGCTATGAAATTAAAAAAATTAAATATGGAATTAGTTTAGTATTAGAATTTCTTGAAGGAGTTTCAACTATAATAGATAACTTTTCAACTACTCTTGCATATGAATTAGTTGAAAATGATAAAGAATTAGATGATTTATACAAAAATTTTTATTCAGAACAAATTATGAATTTTAATAAGGAAAGAGACGTAGAAGCGATTATTTCAACAGTTTCAATCTTAAAATATTTAGAACGAGCTGGAGATCATATTGTAAATATTGTGGAACAAATGATTTATGCACAAAGAGGAAAATATGTAAATTTATAAAAACAAAGTTACTAAAAATTGAAGAATAATTGTTTAAAATACAGACTACATTTTCTTTTGTACCAATCTTATGAATTAGTTAAAGATTGGTATTTTTATGATCTATAAAGCATATATTAATAATATGATATAATAATACTAGTAGTTAATAAATGATTTAAGTATAGTTATAATTGCACAAATATTAGTATTGAGGTGAATTTAATGAATGATATTCTTGCTGGATTAAAAACAAGTTTAATAGATAAAGAAGTTGAATCAAAAATGTATTATCATCACTTATTAATAAAAAATGATGAAAGCCACACATTGTTGTCGGTATTAAAAGGTCTAATTTTAGAGTGCGATGAGTTTTATTTTAATGTAGCATTTATTACTTCAAGTGGAGTACAATCACTTTTAAAAGTTCTTAGCGAAGCTAGTGAGAATGGAGTAAAAGGCAAAATAGTGACTGGAAATTATCAATATTTTACAAATCCTAATGCAGTTGATCGTTTAAATCAAATTCCAAATATTGAAGTAAAAATGAATCTTAACGATAAACTACATGCAAAAGGATATTTCTTCAGAGTAAAAAATGAATGGAAAATTATAATTGGAAGCAGCAATATGACAATGTCAGCTTTTAGTAGTAATACTGAGTGGAATTTACTTGTTAATTCTACTAGAGATGGTAAGCTAGTTGATGATGTACTTTATTCATTTGATGAACTATATCAAAGTAGTTTGCTATGGGAGGTTTGCCGTGGTAAATACATTGAAATTTTTACTGAAAAAGAAAACCTTAAAATAGCTTTTAATAAGAATTTAAAAGATGAGTTTCATTTAATAACTCCCAATAAAATGCAAACAGAAGCTTTAGTTTCTATAGCAAATTTACGAAATAGAAATGAAAGTAGAGCTATCTTAATTAGTGCAACAGGAAGTGGAAAAACTTATTTAAGTGCTTTTGATGTAAAGGAATTTAATCCAAATAGATGTTTATTTATTGCTCATAGATCTACTATTTTAATGAATGCATTGGCAACATTTGAAACAATTATTGATGATAAAACTATGGGAATTTTTAATGGTGAAGAAAAAGAAAAGGATACAGATTATGTTTTTGCAAATATTTCAACTTTATCAAAAGACGAAAATCTAACGAGCTTTGAAATTGATGAATTTGATTATATTGTAGTTGATGAGGTGCACAAGTCAGGGGCAAAGTCCTATCAAAAAGTTTTAGACTATTTTAAGCCTAAGTTTTTATTAGGAATGAGTGCAACACCAGAGAGAACAGACGGATTTAATATATTTAATATGTTTGATAATAATAT
>JBKEBI010000006.1:0-1659 GCA_047973085.1 Bacilli bacterium
AAGAAAAAGAGAAACAAGATATGGAAATTGAATTACTTAAGGCAAAAGTAGAAGCTTTACAATCAGCACAAAATATTGAAAAATCATTTGAAGAGGCAATTAACGCTATGCGTAATTATCAAGGTTTAGGAGATAGTTATGATTATTAAAACCTATACCGAATTATCGAAGATTAAGACCTTTCAAGAAAGATTTGAATATTTAAAATTAAATGGACAAGTCGGAATGAGTACTTTTGGCTATGATAGAATTTTTAATCAAATGTTTTACAGGTCAAGGGAATGGAAAAATATTAGGAACTATGTTATCACAAGAGATTTAGGTTGTGACTTAGGAATTGAAGAATATGAAATTCCTAAAGGCGTAAACATTTATATTCACCATTTAAATCCAATCTCTATGAAAGACCTAGAAAACAAAAATGAATTATTACTAGACCCAAATAATTTAATAACTACAATTCATGAAACTCATAATGCAATACACTACGGTGACATGAAATTACTTAGAAGTGAACCCACAGAAAGATACGCAAAGGACACTTGTCCATGGATAAAATAAGGATATGATATGGATAGTATATTAACAACAACTAAAAAACTATTAGGTATTGGCGAAGAGGATACACATTTCGATTTGGATATAATCGTCTACATTAATACAGCTATTTCAATTTTAACCCAGATTGGAGTAGGTCCACCTGAAGGGTTTTCAATTATTGACAACACTTCAACGTGGTCAGATTTTACTGAAGATAAAAAATCTTTTGAATCTGTTAAAACTTTTATATATCTAAAAGTTAAACTTTTATTTGACCCACCAGCAAATAGTAATGCAATTGAGTCTATTAATAGCACCCTAAACGAATTACAATGTAGATTATCAATTGCCGCTGAAAGTGAGGTGATAAAATGACAGATAACGAACTACTACATTACGGCGTACTCGGTATGAAGTGGGGAAAGAAAAAAGCATCCACTACATCAAACACCTCTAGAACAAAATCTAAATCTAATACTAAGTTAAATGCTAAAGATATGTCCGATGATGAACTAAGAAAAGTAATTAACAGAATGCAAATGGAAAAACAATATTCTCAATTAACAGGGAGTGATGTAAGTAGTGGAAAAGCATTCGCACAAAAGTTAATGAAAGCAGGTACCACGGTAGCTGCCGTTTCGACAACAGGGTTAACAATTTATAACAATGCTGATAAAATACAAAAAATAATCAAGCAAACTTCAAACTGATAGTAATTTATTATGGTACTTTTGATTTATTACTTTAAGAAAAAATAAAACTACTATTTGTGGAAATAGTAGTTATAAAAATGACAATATTATGCTGAAACATATTGTTCAACAAACTTATCACATTTAATAGCGAATAATTCATAAACATTGTTTAAAAATTTTTGGAATATTTTAAATAGCACTTGTTTAATTTCACTATAATATTTTTCTTTTTCATTCATAACCACACCACCTTTCTTAACTTTCTTAAAGTAATAATTCAAGAGTACCATAATCTACTTAGTTTATCCAGTGTATCATACAGAAAAATTACAAAGGAGCATTAAAAATGGCATTATCTAATACAGCCGTCCCAAAGTATTACGGTGAATTTAGAGATGCCGTTCTTCGTGGAGAAATACCCGTT
>JBKEBI010000033.1:0-21802 GCA_047973085.1 Bacilli bacterium
TGAATATGTGGGAATAGAGACAAAAATTCCTTTTCCAGTATTTACAGAAACTGGATTTCCAGAGGAATTAGTTGCAGAATTATCAAAACATAGTGGGCACAATTTTATTGGTAATTATGCAAGTAGTGGGACAGTAATTTTGGATGAACTTGGTGAAGAGCATGTAAATACAAAGGCTTTGATTTTGTATACTTCAAATGATTCTGTGCTTCAGATTGCTGCTCATGAAGAAGTTATTTCACTTGAAGAACTTTACCGTGTATGTGAAATTGCGAGAGAAATAACTTTAAAGGATGAATGGAAACTAGCACGTGTTATTGCAAGACCATTTGTAGGTACAGTTGGAAATTGGAAACGCACAAGTAATCGCCATGATTATTCACTAACACCTCCTCATAAAACAGTATTAAACAGTTTAGAAGAAGCTGGTTTTGATGTAATAGGTGTAGGTAAAATCCCTGATATTTACAATGATTACGGAATTACAAAGAAAGTAAAAACTAAGTCAAATATGGATGGTGTAGATAAAACTATTGAAGAATTAAAAAATGACTTTTCAGGACTACTTTTTACAAATTTAGTGGAATTTGATTCAGAATATGGTCATCGTAGAAACGCAAAAGGATATGGCCAAGCAATAATGGATTTTGACAATAGATTGCCTGAGATTGTTGAGGCATTGAAAGAGGATGATTTACTTATTATAACGGCGGATCATGGAAATGATCCTGGATTTAAAGGTACAGATCATACAAGAGAACAGGTTCCTTTGCTTATTTACTCTAAGAATTTTAAGAGTTTTGGAATTTTAGAAGAGCGAGATACTTTTGCTGATATTGGTTATAGTATTGCAGAAAATTTTGGCGTTGAATTACCAAGTATTGGAAAAAGTTTTATGGAGGAAATAAATGAAAAGTAGGCAAAAAAAGATTGGGATAGCTATTTTAGCTGTTGTAGTTTTATTTGTAGGAATAAGGTTTTTTAGTAAAGATAATGAGCAAGAGATAGAAATTGAAATATTTAGTTCTTTGTCTGAAGGAGAATCTACAGTTGTGTATTCTAATGATAGTAATGGAAATTCCTTTTACTTTTTTACTGCCATTAAAGATATAAGCATTACAGATGTTGAGGTAGTACCTAGTTTTGATAAAGAAGTACTATATGAAATTAGCTATGAGAGGGTAAAAAGTAGAGCGAGTTTACCAATTGAGTACTACTTAGCAAGTGAAACAGACTTTGATTTTGAATATCTAGATGAATTTAAAAAATATCTTTCAGATAGAAAAAATGATGAAGAATATGAAGAAAATGAGCAATATGAAACTTATATAAAGGATTACGGTAATAATAAATATTATAAAGAGTTTATGAAAGGGTTTAGTATATATATGGTAGAGGTTAAAATTGTTAATCCTACTCAGCAAATTAATCTAAATTCAATAAGTCTTGTTGAAAAAATGAAAGAGGATTCTGATTTGGAATCAGAAAATTCAAATGAGTTGTATAGGGTAGAAACAAATATAGTGTACATGAACACACCATCTAATTCCAGTGGACTTTATACGATTACTAATAGCAAGTACGAGAATGCAAAATATTATGATAATAATATTAAGTATAGTTTTTCTATTAGTTGTAATACTTCTTTAGTGCTAAATAATTTTGCAGTTACTAATTACGATGAAGCTAAAATAAATGCTTATAAGTCAGGAAAAGAACTTAAGAATGATTTTAGTTGTAGTGCTGGAGAAGTTATTGATATTGATGCGGAACTAAATATTGAGGATAATAAGTTTTTTGATGAAACTTTAGTAATTAATTTTGATGCTAATTGGCAAAGGATGGTTTACTATACTCCACAAATATTTGCTCCGAAAAATTATATGTTGATTAAAGAGGAGAATTTGAATAACTATTCTAATTATTTTGAATATACTTACAGTGATTAAATAAAAAAAGAGCTAGATAAAATGCTTTATACATTTTATTATAGCTCTTTCTTAGTCTACTGCAACAACTTTTACAATTCCAGGAACTTCTTCAATTAAAGCAAATTCAATTACGTTGCTGATTGTAACATCAGACATTGCACACCCGCTACAAGCTCCCAACATTCTAACGTAAACAATGCCTTCTTTAACATCAACCAGTTCTACATCGCCACCATCACCTTGTAGGTAAGGTCTCATTTTATTTAGAATGTAATCTACATGTTCGTATGTATTTTCAAAATTTTCCATTTTTATCACCTATATATATTATATTGAAAATTTTGTAATATAGCAAGTAATTAGCGTGATTTTATGATATAATGTATATGAGTTTGGTGGTGAAACAATGCAAAAGTTTAGTGTAGGAGATATTGTTGTGGGCAAGGTTACAGGAATAACGAAATATGGTTTGTTTGTAATGGTTGATGATATTTTTTCAGGGTTAGTACATATTTCAGAAATGTCTAATGGATTTGTAAAGAATGTTTCAAAATTTGCAAGTGTTGGAGAGTTTATTTTAGTTAAAGTTATTGATATTAAAGAAGATAAATTAATGCTTTCAATTAAGGATATTAATTATAAGACAAAAAAAAGTTGTATAGAGCTTGTAGAGCCTAAGTTATATGTAGATCCAAAAGAGTTTGAAGTTTTGAAAAATCATTTGAATATTTGGTTGGATGAAAAATAATTTTATTCTGTAGTAATTTTTTATAGAAAATAGCTGTTTTTATAAAAAAGTTGTTGACAATAGAAATGTTATGTATTACAATTATATAGCAGTTAATGAAATGGGCGATTAGCTCAGTTGGGAGAGCATCTGCCTTACAAGCAGAGGGTCGGCGGTTCGAGCCCGTCATCGCCCACCATTTTATTATGCCAGCTTAGCTCAACTGGTAGAGCAACTGACTTGTAATCAGTAGGTTGGGGGTTCAAGTCCTCTAGCTGGCACCATTTTTATGGGAAAAACTAGCCCAGTAGCCAAGCGGTAAGGCAGCGGACTTTGACTCCGTCAGCCCAGGTTCGAATCCTGGCTGGGCTACCATTCAATTTAATATGTCCTGTTAGCTCAGACGGTAGAGCATCTGACTTTTAATCAGAGGGTCAAAGGTTCGAATCCTTTACAGGACACCATTGGTAATTAAGTCGGACATATCCGGCTTTTTATTTTATATAGTAAATAATGAGCGAAACCTATTAAATAGTTTGCTCATTTTTATATGATAAGAAGATGAAATTATAGAATAATTTATTTTTATAAAAGTAAGATAGAAGCTTGCGAGATTAAAAAGGAATTAACAATTGTAAAATTTGATCTTATTCTTTCAATTGTATTTTGTTTTTGTATTGATAAATAATTGTAAATAGTGTATCATTTTAAGTGAGTATATGCCCGTGTGGCGGAATTGGTAGACGCACTGGATTCAAAATCCAGCGAGTTTATTCTCTTGCCGGTTCGACTCCGGCCACGGGTACCATAAATCAAAATACAACCAAGGGTTGTTTTTATATGATGAGGGGATGTGTTAGCATGGATTTATTAAATATTTTAAATGATAAGCAAAAATTGCTTGAGTATGTTGACAACTCCCATTATGCTGATATTGCAGAGGACTTTAGTGAACTTGATATTGAAGATCAATATACATTTTTTTTAAATGTACCAACAGATATTTTTGCTGATACTCTAGTAGAATGTTCTGCGGATGTGATTATCAGGGTAGTAGAGTTCTTTTCAGTTAAAGAAATTATCTCAATTGTAAGTGAATTAATGAGTGATGATGCAGTTGATGTACTTGGCTATGCTAGTTTTGGTAAACAAAAAGCAATATTACAAAATATGAAACTTAATGATAAAGTTCAGTTTAGAACTTTACTTGGTTATGAAAAAGACTCTGCTGGTGGAATAATGTCAACAGAATTCGTTGCTTTACGAGCTAGTTTAACTGTAAATGAAGCAATTACTAAGCTTAGAAGTATTGAACACGATAGTGATGATTATTTTGATATAATCTACTTAGTAGATACGAAAAAAAAGCTTGTGGGGTACGTAACACTAAAAGAACTTGTATTATCACCTTCTGATATTTTAATTAGTGATATTATGGATACATTTGTTGTAAGTGTAAAAGCAAGTGATGATCAAGAAGATGTTGCAGATCTAGTTCAAAAATATGACCTTGGAGCAATTCCGGTTGTCAACAATAAAGAGAATATTTTAGGTATTATTACTGTCGATGATGTAATAGATGTCTTAATTGAGGAGCAAGAAGAAGATTATTTGAAGTTTGGTGGAGTAATGAATGACCCTGATACTGAAGATACAATAATGTCATCAGTGAAAGCTAGACTTCCATGGTTATGTATTAATCTTTGTACAGCATTTTTAGCAGCGTTCGTTGTAAGCCAATTTGACAACGTGATTAGTAAAGTTGTTGCTCTTGCAGTTGCAATGCCTATAGTTGCGGGTATGGGTGGTAATGCTGGAACACAAGCGCTATCTGTTATGATAAGAAATATTGCTGTAAATGATGCTTCTCTTGCAACTGAGTGGAGAAAAACCTATCGAGAAGTTGGTGTAGGACTTATTAATGGACTTGTAACAGGATCTATAGCAGGGCTTGTTCTATCATTGGCATATGATAATTATTATTTGGGAATACTACTTTTATGTTCAATGATTGGAAATATGGTATTAGCAGGAATTGTTGGATTTACAGTACCACTTATTTTGAAAAAGTTAAATTTTGACCCTGCACTTGCTTCATCAATTTTTATTACTACAGCAACAGATATTTTCGGGTTTTTCCTATTTTTAGGACTTGCGACAATATTTCTACCATTGCTAATATAGGAGATTTTATGAATATTATTGAGTTTAAAAATGATCTAGAAAATATAAATGTTTTTTTAACTGATAAACAACTTTCTAAGTTTGAGATTTATTATGACTTTTTAGTACAAGAAAATGAAAAATACAACTTAACTGCAATCAACAATAAAAGAGAAGTTTTTTATAAGCATTTTTATGATAGTATCGCTATTTCTAGTTTTTATGAATTTGATAACCAAAGAATTTGTGATGTAGGTAGTGGTGCTGGATTTCCTTCAATTCCTTTAAAGATAGTATATGAAAATTTAGATGTAGTTATAGTAGATGCTTTAGGAAAGCGAATTAATTTTTTAAACCAGTTATGTAATAAATTAGATCTTAATGATGTAGAATGTGTTCATGCGCGCGCTGAAGAATATGCTAGTGTTGCACGTGAAAGTTTTGACTGTGTGACAGCTCGTGCTGTAGCAGCTTTACCAATTTTATGTGAGTTGTGTATTCCACTTGTTAAGCAAAATGGAATATTTTTTGTTCCAAAAGGGAGTATGGGACACGAAGAAAAAGATGATGCTGCAAATGCTCTGAAGATATTAGGATGTAGTGAAGTAAGTAGTTTTTCATATTCGCTTCCATATAATTATGGTGAAAGGACTTGCTTTACTTTTAAAAAGATTAATAAGACTCCAAAAAAGTATCCAAGAAATTTTGGCCAAATTAAGAAAAGGCCATTGTAGGTGATGAGATGAATGTAAAGATAATTGATATAAATAAATTAAGAGCTAATGAAGACCAACCACGTAAGAATTTTGATGATGAAAAATTGGCTGAGTTAGCTATTTCAATTGCTCAGTATGGTATATTACAGCCAATTATTGTAAGTGCTACTAGTGGTGGATTATATACAATAATTGCTGGAGAGCGTAGATTTCGTGCGAGTAAAATGGCAGGGCTTAGTCAAGTGCCTGTAGTTATTAGTGAAGCAAATCGTTATACTGCAGATAAAATATCTATTATAGAAAATGTACAACGTGATGATTTGAGTGCAATTGAAGAAGCTCTTGCATACAAGAATTTGATTGATAACTATGAGCTTTCTCAGTCAGAAATAGGAAAATTGATTGGGAAAAAACCATCAACAATATCTAATAAAATACGTTTGTTAAAATTAAGTGATGAGGTTAAAGAAGCAATTTCTTCAAATCAAATAAGTGAGCGTCATGGTAGAGCTATGCTTGGAATTGATATAGATAGTCAGGCTAAAATTCTTGATAAAGTTATAAAGAATAGTTTAACTGTTAAAGGTTTAGAAAAAGAGCTTGAAAAATTTAATGATAAACCTAAAAAGATAAGAAAGCAGAAAATGATTGTTAGTAAAGATTTTAGACTTGCAATAAATACATTAAAGCAAGCAACTGAAATGATTGAAAAAACAGGAATGAATGTTGAGATTAGTGAAAATTTAGATGGTGATGATTTGTTTATTAATTTAAAAATTTCTAGGAGGTAATATGATTTACGATAATTATAAAAATATTGCTGATAATATAGGAGCTGCAAATTTGCTTGTTGTTTCTAAATATCAAGGTATTGATAAAATTCAAGAGTTATATGATTCTGGAGTTAGGCTTTTTGGTGAAAATAGAATTGAAGAGTTAAAAATTAAATATAGTGAATTACCAAAAGATATTTGTTGGCATTTTATTGGAAGAATACAGAGTAAAAAAATTAAGGACATTGTAAAATATGCTGACTTAATACACTCAGTTGATAGTTTTAAGGCGCTTACTATTATTAATAAAGAGGCGGAAAAAATTAATAAGATACAGAAAGTATTAATTCAATTAAATGTTAGTAATGAAGAATCTAAAACAGGATTTGATGAAAGAGATTTATCTTCAATAATTATTGAAGTTAGTAATTATACTAACATTGAAGTTGTAGGGCTTATGACAATGGCTCCATTTACTGATGATAAAGCAATTTTAAGAGATGTTTTTTCAAAGATGAAAAATTGCTACGATCAATATCATTTTAGTGTTTTAAGTATGGGGATGAGTAATGATTATAAGATAGCTCTTGAATATGGCGCAAATTTAATTAGAATTGGTACGAGTATATTTAGTGATTAAAATTTATATATAACTAGTGTTGTTAACTATAGAGTATATGAGATAAGAAGATCTGTTTGAAACAAGATCTTTTTTCTATGTTTTGAAGATATTAGTATAGTTGTTGTGTGAGTCGCAAATGTATCATACATTTAATCTAAATCTTATAAATATATTTTATTAAATAATTTGATATGGCATTTAAATCATTATAAAATTACAGTGATAAATTTCTATAATATCTTAAAGATGCTCTTTATTTTTATAATTAGTCTATTTTAGGTTTAATATTAGCTTCCAATATACAAAATTGACTGTTATTATGCTATAATAAACAGTAGAAGTAAAATAGTATAAAACATTTTAGGAGGTATATTGTGTCAAAAGTTATATCGATTGTAAGTCAGAAAGGTGGAGTAGGAAAAACTACTTCTACAATTAATTTAGCAGCTTCGCTGACAAAGCGTGGAAAAAGAGTTTTAATTATAGATATTGATCCACAGGGAAATGCTACTACTGGGATTGGAATAGATAGATCTAGCTTAGATTTAAGTGTTTATGATTTACTTGTGAACAAAGCGGATAGTAAAAATGTTGTTAGACAAACTAAAATTAAAAACTTAGATATTTTACCTACTAAAATTGATTTGGCAGGTGCAGATATAGAACTTGTTAATGCTACTCGAAGAGAGAGTATATTAAAAAATGCTATAGTAGAGTTGAAAAATAAATATAATTATGTATTAATTGACTGTCCTCCTTCGCTTGGATTATTAACACTAAATGCACTTACAGCTAGCGATAGTGTAATAATTCCAGTTCAATGTGAGTATTATGCACTTGAAGGGCTAACACAATTACTTGCTACAATTATGCGTGTACAAAAATCTATCAACAAAAATTTGGAAATTGAAGGAGTATTGTTGACAATGCTAGATATGAGAACTAATCTAGGTATGGAAGTTGTAGAAGAAGTTAAAGTTTACTTCAAGGACAAAGTGTTTAAGTCAATTATACCAAGAGCTGTAAGAATAAGTGAAGCTCCAGCTTATGGGCTTCCGATAACAGAGTATGATATTTCTTCAAAGGGTGCAAGAGCATATTTGAGTTTAGCAAAAGAGGTGATTGATAACAATGGCTAAAAAGAAAGCATTAGGAAAAGGATTAGATGCGTTATTTAATGAAGAAGGTATCAATCTTGATACATTAGATAAAGTTGAAAAAAGTGTTGATAATGAAGAAATCTTTGAACTAGATATAGACACATTGCGTCCAAATCCATATCAACCACGAAAGCATTTTGATGAGTCATCTTTAAATGATTTAGCATCCTCAATTGCAGAACATGGTATATTTCAGCCTTTAATCGTAAAAAAATCTGTTAAAGGGTACGAGATTGTTGCAGGAGAAAGAAGATTTAGAGCAGCATCGATAGTTGGGCTTAAAACAGTTCCTGTTGTAGTTCGTGAGTTTGGTGATCAACAAATGATGGAGATTGCTTTACTGGAAAATTTACAAAGAGAAAATTTAAATGGAATTGAAGAAGCAAAGGCATATGAACTTATGCTTTCTAAGTTAGAGATTACACAGTCTGAACTTTCTAAAAGAGTTGGAAAAAGTAGAACACATATTACTAATACCCTTGGAATACTGAGACTTCCAATAGATATACAAAAACATGTTGTAGATGGTAAGATATCTACTGCTCATGCAAGAATTCTAAGTAAGTTTGAAGATGAGACAGAAATAAGAAAGATAATGAATAATATTGTTGATGGAGGGCTTAGTGTTCGTGACGTGGAAAAACTTCGTTCTAAAAAGGTAAGCCCACCTAAAGCAAAAAAAGATATTCATGTTATTGAAGCTGAAAATAAGTTATGTGAGAAACTTAATACGAAAGTTGTAATTGATAAAAATAAATTAGTTATTAATTATAATTCTATAGAAGAACTTGAAATGCTTATCGATAAATTAGTGAAGTAGGTGATAAAATGTTTAATGATTTTCCAGCATGGCTTAGTAGAGTCATAGTAATTTTTATTTTTATTGTTGTTTGTATTATAATCTATTTTGTTACATCTTGGATTTTTAGGCTTAGTCTTAAAAGACTTTCTCCTAGTAGTAAAGACTATAATCGAAAAGTGACTACTGGGAAGTTGATTAATAGTTCTCTTAAATACCTTTTTTTGATTATAGTGTTTATTGGAATATTAATTATATGTGGGGTTAAACTTAGTGCGATTATTACAGGTGCAGGACTTTTAAGTATTGCAGTAGGTTTTGGTGCTCAAAGTCTTGTTAACGATGTAATTTCTGGACTATTTATATTTTTTGAGAAGCAGTATGATGTAGGAGATACTGTACAAGTTGAAGGATTTACTGGAGAGGTTATTTCATTGGGATTTAAGTCAACAGTTTTACAAAATTGGGTAGGAGATGTTTTTATAATCGGAAATGGTAAAATAAATTCAGTTACAAATTACTCACAAGCTAATTCAGTAGCTCTTGTAAAGGTTAGAGTAGAGTCAGACACTGATTTTTCTAGATTGCCACAAATAATAGAAGCTTCACTTGCAGGTGTTGTTAGAGAATTTGATTATTTTACAGAAGCTCCTGTTTATAAGGGTGTGACTGAAATTAATTCAAGTGGAATCCAGATTATGATTACTGCTCAAACAAAGCCAATGAGACACTTTGAAGCAGAAAGAGAAATTAGAAAAAGCTTGATAGATATTTTTGAAAAAGAGCATATTCAGTTTTCTTATCCAAAAATTGAATATAAAGGAGTAAAAAATGTATAAGTTTGAAGAAGGAGATATTGTAACTTTAAAAAAAGGACATCCTTGTGGTAGTTATAAGTGGAAACTTCTTAAAAATGGTGTAGAAGTTACAATTGAATGCGTTGGGTGCGGAAGGATTGTAAAAATTAAACGCACAGAGTTTAATCGCAGAATAAAACAAATTGAGAAGGCTGGTGAAATAAATGAAGAGTAAAAGGCTTATTATAAGGATTGAAAGTTTGTTAAATAAGACGCCAAATATAGGTTTGTTGATTATAGGCGGTATTGTTTTAGTTATGATAGCTAGTGCAATAGTTTCTTCATTTACGGGACAACTTACTTATGTGTCAATTGATCCTGACACTTTGGAAAAACAACAAAATATTTTTGAAGTAAAAAACTATTTGATTCCAGAAAATTTTATGAATTTTATTAGTAAAGGTTTATATAACTATTCTAGTTTGGGTAGTGCTGTAACGATTTTGGTTATAGTTATTGCTTTTGGAATTGCTGAAAAAAGTGGTTTTATCTATACAATTTTAAAAAAACTTCTGTTTAATGTTCCAAAAAATATTGTTACTATCATACTTGTGTTTGTGGGTATTTTAAGTAATGTGAGTTCTATTGTTGAACTTAATGCGGGATATTTGTTTTTATTACCTTTAAGTGCATTTATTTATATGGGTAATGGTAGAAATCCACTAGCAGGTATTGCAACGATGTTTGCTGCTATATTTGCTGGATACAACATTAATATTCTTCTGACAAACCATGCTTTGTTTTTAAATGATATAACAACTGCTGTTGTTAATACTACGCTTCCTAATTATGTTATTCAGGGAAGTGATAATAGATTTATAATGGGTGCGTTAATAATTCTTTCTACGTTTTTAATTACAGTTATTACAGAAAAATATATTGTAAATATTCTACCAGTTTATGATTTAGAAGTTTATACTTATCATAGAATTACAGATTATGAAAAGCGAGGTTTATTTGTAGCTATTATATATTCTATTGTATCTATAATTGCATATATATATTTTCTAGTTCCAAAGAATGTTATTGATTTACCAGGATCAGGGCTATTGCTTGGAAATTATAATCCTGTAACAACAAGTTACTTGACACAGCTTATTAGGTCACCACTTTTTGTTAATTTTGCTATTCATATTTCATATTACTTTATAATTGCTGGAACTCTTTATGGGATATTTTCAAAAAAGTTTAGTTCTTTAAATGAAGTTATGAAATCAGCAGTGGTTTCTATTGCAGATAATGCTGAATATTTTGTTTTGGCATTTTTACTTAGTCAATTTATATTTATTATGTATGATAGTAATTTGTCATTATATATTCTTTTGAAATTAGTAGCTATTATCCCAACTTCAGGGAGTCTTCTTGGAATGGCTGTTGCCTTGTTTATTGTAACTGCTATAATAAACTTAATAATTCCGACTTCTGTGACTAAATGGGCAATTATTGCTCCTATTGTTTTGCCTGCTTTTGTGGGAAGTTTAGTAAATCCATTATTTGCTCAAACTATTTTTCAATTAGGAGATTCTGCAACTAATACAATTAGTATTTTGATGCCATATACAATATTTGCATATGTATTATTTAACATATATGCTAAGAAGACAAAACAACATTGTGGTAATGGAACTTATTTTAAATTAACATTTCCATACTCAATGGCGCTTACAGGTTTATATTTCATAGTAATAGTTATTTGGGTGGTTTTAAATATTGGTCTTGGGCCAAATGTACCACTATTTATATAGGAGGAATTTATATGGCTTTAACAGCTGGAATAGTTGGTTTACCTAATGTAGGTAAATCAACATTGTTTAATGCAATAACAAAAGCGGGAGTACTGGCAGCAAATTATCCTTTTGCGACAGTAGATCCAAATGTAGGAGTGGTTGTAGTTCCTGATGAACGCTTAGATAATTTAACTAGTATGGTAAATCCTAAAAAAACTGTGCCAACAACTTTTGAGTTTACAGATATTGCTGGACTTGTAAGAGGAGCAAGTAAAGGAGAAGGACTTGGAAATCAGTTTTTATCACATATTCGTGAAGTGGATGCTATTTGTCATGTTGTTCGTTGTTTTGAAGATGACAATGTACTACATGTTGATGGTAGCGTTGATGCTATTCGTGATGTTGAAACAATTGATTTAGAATTAATTTTAGCAGATTTAGAAATTATTGACAAACGTATTGTTAAAATTGAGAGAAAAGCTAGAATGAAGGTTGATAAAGAATCAGTTAGAGAATATGAAATTTTAATCAAATTAAAGGAGGCACTAGAAGCAGATTTACCTGCAAGGAGCGTTCGTTTAGATAAGAAAGATTTAGAATTTATTAAAAACTTTAATTTTTTAACTTTAAAACCTGTAATATTTATTGCAAATGTAAGTGAAGAAGATTACGTTAATCATCAAAGCAATGATGTGGTAGCACGTCTTCGTGAGTATGCAAAAAAATATAATGATGATGTTGTTGTAGTTAGTGCTCAAATCGAGAGTGAATTATCAACTCTAGAAGATGAGGAGAAAGAAATGTTTTTATCAGAGCTTGGATTTGAAAGTAGTGGACTTGATAGTATAATTTCTACTACGTATAAAACACTTGGTCTTAGAACATTTTTTACAGTAGGAGTAAAAGAAGTTAGAGCTTGGACATTTATCAATGGCTATACTGCGCCAGAATGTGCAGGAGTTATTCATACAGACTTTCAACGAGGGTTCATTAGAGCAGAGGTTGTAAGCTATGATGATTTAATGGCATGTGGTGGAGAAAAACAAGCAAAAGAATCAGGAAAGTATCGTGTAGAAGGAAAAGAATACATTATGAAAGATGGAGATATTTGTCATTTTAGATTCAATGTATAGAGGATATTAATATGGGAATAGTTATTAAAAATTTAAGTCATCACTATAAAAACAGCAAAAATGTTTTGGAAAATATTAATCTTGAAATAAAAAAAGGGGAATGGATTAGTATTGTTGGTCACAATGGAAGTGGTAAATCGACACTTGCAAAGATTTTGTGTACACTTATTGAAAAAAAATCAGGAGAGTTAAGTGTAGATGATATTAATTATTTAGAAGAAAATTTAATTACTGTTCGTAGAAAGTTTGGAGTGGTATTTCAGAATCCAGACAATCAGTTTGTAGGAACTACAGTTTTTGATGATGTAGCTTTTGGACTAGCTAATATAGGATTAAGTAGAGATGAAATATATTATCGTGTAGATAAATACTTAGAGATAGTTGGAATGAGCGGTTTTAAAAAACGTGAGCCACATACTTTAAGTGGAGGGCAAAAGCAACGTGTTGCTATTGCTTCAAGTTTAGCTCTTGAACCAGAATATTTAATTTTAGATGAAGCAACTTCCATGCTTGATCCAAGTGGTAGAAAAGATATAATGAAATTAATAGAACATATTCATTCCCTTGAAACTACTACAATAATTGCTATTACTCACAACCTTGATGAGGCAATTTGTGGGGATCGTATAGTTGCGCTAAATAATGGTCGTGTAGTATTTGATGGTTCTGTAGAAATGATTAAAGATAATGTAGAGTTGTTTAATAGTATAGGAGTTCTTGTTCCTTTTGCTCTAAAGCTATCTACGGATTTAAGAAAAAGAGGTATTGAAGTAGATTTATGTATTAATGAAAGTGAGTTGATTGATAAATTATGCCGATAGAATTTAAAAAAGTTAATTTTCAATATACTTCGCAAGTTGATACGATAATCCCTGTTTTAAAGGATATTAATTTATCTGTAAGTAAGGGAGAATTTGTTAGTGTTATTGGTCATACTGGAAGTGGTAAGTCAACACTTGTACAAAATATTAATGCTTTAATTCAACCATTTAGTGGAGTGGTAGTAGTTGATGGATACGAAGTTAAACCAGGAAAGTTAAAACAAGTTGATAAACTTAGAAAAAAAATTGGAATGGCTTTTCAATTTGCAGAAAATCAATTATTTGAAGAGACTATTCTAAAAGATGTAATGTTTGGGCCACTTAATTTTGGCTACAGCAATGAGGAAGCAATGGAGAATGCTAAAAGTGCTTTAATTAAGGTTGGGATTGAAGAAGAACTTTTTCAAAGAAGTCCTTATGAACTAAGTGGGGGACAAATGAGAAGAGTAGCTCTTGCAGGCATTTTATCTTATAATCCAGAAATAATTATTTTAGATGAACCAACAGTTGGACTAGATCCAATAGGCCAGATTCAAATGATGGAGCTATTTAAAGAACTTAATGATGAAGGTAAGACAATTATTATGATTTCACATAATTTAAATGATGTAGTTGAGTATTGTGATCGAGTTATAATGCTTAATGAGGGAAAAGTTATTTTTGATGGGGATGTTGATAAATTCTTTATGCTTGAAGAAATTAATGGTGTTGATATAGAGCTACCCCACACAATATCACTTGGAAATAAAATAGGAATTAAAAATGTAGGGGCATTAAAATATAATGATTTATTAGATTGGATAGTTGATAATTATGAGTAGTATATTACTTGGTAAATATTATCCTATAGATTCTATAATTCATAAGTTAGATGCCCGCGTTAAGATTATTTCAACAGCCATATTTTTAGTTTCACTTTTTATAATTAATGATTTAATTATTTTACCTTTTTATTTAGTTTTTATTTTGATTATGTCATTGTTTGCAAAAGTAGGAATGAAAAGTTTGATCAGCAGTTTGAAGCCTCTTAGATTTTTAATGTTATTTATGGCAATTTTTAATATATTCTTTTACAAGAGTGGAAATGTTGTTTTTAATTATGGTTTTATTGAAATTTATGATGATGCATTGTATAGAACCTTGTTCTTTCTAACAAGAATTGTTATAATGGTACTATATTCAACATTATTAACGCTTACTACTTCACCTTTAGAACTTGCTGCCGCCATTGAATCTTTATTAAAACCACTTGAGAGATTTAAATTTCCAGCTCATGAAATAGGGATGATGATTTCTATAGCATTAAGATTTATCCCTACTTTATTTGAAGAAATGAATAAGATTATGAGTGCTCAAGCAAGTAGAGGAATAGATTTTAAAAATGGTAAAATAAAAGAAAAAATTCGAGGAATAGTATCATTGTTGATTCCATTGTTCATCAATTCTTTAAAAAGGGCTGATGACCTAGCTAATGCAATGGAAGTAAGAGGGTATGTTGGTGGAGAAGGAAGAACTGATTTAAATGAAAAAAAGTTTGAAAAAGGGGAAGGCTTTTATTTAATGATTCATATATTAATATTGATAGGAATTATTATAATTAAAATAGGAGGAATATTATGAGGTACAAAATAGTTTTTGCATATGATGGTTCGCTGTTTAATGGATTTCAAATCCAAGATGGTGGAAGAACAGTTCAGATGGAAATAGAAAAAGCTTTGCACAAAGTTACTAAAGAACAAGTAACAATTCATGCTTCAGGCCGTACTGATACAGGTGTGCACGCTAAGGGACAAGTTGCTCATTTTGATGTAGATTTTGATATTTCTGCTATCGATATGAAAAATGCTTTAAATTCGACTTTACCAGATGACATTTATATTCGCCTTTGCAATAGAGTAAGTACAGAATTTCATTCAAGATACGGTGCAAAAAGTAAGGAGTATGAGTATTTAATTAATGTTGGAGAATATAATCCACTTTTAAGAAACTATGTATTGCAGTACTGTAGAGAGTTAGATGTAACAAAAATGCAAGAGGCTGTCAAATATCTTGTAGGAGAGCATGATTTTTCATCATTTGTTACAGGACTTGGTGAAACTGATAAAGATGCTTTTAGAACTATTTACAAAGCGCAGGTTAATATAAAGGGATCTAGAATAAGTATAGTACTTCATGGTTCAGGATTTTTAAGATATATGGTAAGAGGTATTGTAGGAACATTGATTGATGTTGGTCGTGGAAAGCTTAATCCTGAAGATATGGTTTCAATTTTAGAGAAAAAAGATAGAACTGCAGCGGGGCCAAACGCAGATGCTTGTGGTTTGTATTTAAGTAACGTATATTATAACTAAAAAAATCCATTCATTTAATAATGAGTGGATTTTTTACTAATTAAGTTTATTTTAATAATCTGTTTTCAAAAACCTTAGTAGCGCACAAATTAATGCAATTGTTCCAAATGTGATGTTGAAAATTATTGAAATAGTAAATTCGAAATAAGCATTAGTTGTGCCATATGCAATGGTATCAGCTAGATAACTGTTCATAAGAATTACTCCAGGAATATTACAAACAATTAGAAATCCTAGAGTTGTAAAAAATGCTCCAACAAAGTTCTTAGTTAAAGTAATAGCAAGGATTGATAAAGAGGTTGTTAAAAATAGTCCTAAAATTGCATTTAATACAGTTAAGAATGACAATAGTGCATCATAGGATTGCCCTAATGATTCATAAGTTACTTCAGCAAACGAATTGTCACCGACTAATTCAAAAACAATTAAAGAAATCAATGCTCCTATAAATGCTGCTATAAAATATATAGTAATATGAATATTAGCAATTAAATATTTTGACCAAAAAATATGCGATCTTTTTCCACCTGAAGCAATTGTGTTAGCAATTACGTTATTATTATAGTCTTGTCCATAAATATTAATAGGAGTCATAATAGGGATAATTCCAATTACAAATAAATAAGCAATATATAAAGCAATAATCAGAGTTAAAAATAACATAATAGTGCCTGCATTCATACTGTATCCCAAATCCATTGATTCAGCTACAAGTAAAAGAGAAAGAGGCAAGAACAGAAAAATTATAAAAACTATTATTGGTAAAATAAATGCCGTCTTTTTTGAATATTGTTTATAAAATTCTGCTTTTAGTATATTAGCTACCATTTTGTTCCCTCCTTAATAACGCATGAACACGATCTAGTAAAGTACTATTATTATTCACGCTTAAAACTTCAATGTCATTATCGATTAGCAATTTTACTACATCATTCCATTGATTATTTTGTAACGTTAGTGAAATTTTATCATTTGCTAAAGTAGGACTGTAACTTGAAATTATTTCTAAAGCAATAGTGTTATTGCTTGTACTAAATATAATATTTCTTGAATCTCCAACAACTTTAGCATCGATTATATCAAGAATGTTACCTTTATTAATTACGATAACTTTATCACAAATCTCTTCTATATCAGCAAGGTTGTGAGAAGAAAATAAAACTAGTTTATCCATGCTTTTTAGTTTGAATAGTAATTGTTTAAATGAAGCTACTGAATTTGAATCTAAGCCTCTAAATGGTTCATCAAGTAAAACTATATTTGGATTAGATATTAGTGATAAACTTGTAATAACTTTTTGATTCATTCCATATGAAAATGACTTTAAAGGTCTATTGATTAAATCTAAGTCAAAATCTAATTCCTTTAAAATATTTAATGAAATATTATAATTAGGTAGGCCTTTTATAAGTCTAAAATATTCTAAATTAAATTTTAAAGTTCTATTTTTATAAGCTTTTAAGTCATCAAGAACTAAACCAACGCTTGTATGTTCTGGAATTGTGATTGTTCCTGTATAACTTGAAACTAAATCAGTAATACATTTTAATAATGTAGTTTTTCCAGCTCCATTTGGGCCCACAATACCAATAACAGAATTACTGGGTAAACTTAAATTAATATTATTTAATGCAGCAGTTCCTTTATATATTTTTGTTAAATTATTAATTTCTAGCATATTGCACCTCCACTTTTATTATAAATGAAATGTGAATTTTTATCAATAGAGTATTAAAATATGCTTAGAAGTCATAGTAATATTTTAAAGGTTTACTAGTATGTTTAGTTTGAAAATGTCTTCTGAAGTAAAGTATTTATCATTTATTATGTTTTGTTATAGGAAACACCTCAATAATTATAAATAAATTATTGACAATATACTATAAATAAAGTATAATTATCTTTGTGGAAAATTCCTTTTCAAAACAATGGCCCCGGAAACCATGTTTTAGATACTGGAGGAGATTAAATTATGAAAACATATATGGCTAAGCCAAGCGAGATTGAAAGAAAATGGTATGTAGTTGATGCTAAGGATAAAACTTTAGGTAGAATATCAACTGAAATCGCAATGATATTAATGGGTAAAAATAAGCCTACATATACACCACATATCGATACTGGTGATAATGTAATTGTTATTAATTGTGAAGATGTAGTTTTAACTAAAGATAAGTGGGAAAAGAAACTTTACTACCGTCATAGTGGATATGCAGGTGGACTTAAAGTTAGAACTGCTAAAGAGATGAGAGAAAAATTCCCTGAAAGAATTATTGAAGAATCTGTTAAAGGGATGCTTCCTAAGGGTAAATTAGGTAGAGCAATGTATAAAAAATTATTTGTGTACGCTGGAAGTGAGCATCCTCATGCTGCTCAAAAGCCAGAAGTACTAGAGTTTTAGGAGGTATATAGTATGTCAGTTATTCAAGCTACAGGAAGACGTAAACAGGCAGTTGCACGTATAAGAATGACAGGTGGAACTGGAAGTGTTACTGTAAATGGTGTGGACATTAAGGAATATTTACCATTTGAAACTTTAGTAATGGATGTTATGCAACCATTAACAATTACTGAAACAGTAGGTAAGTATGATTTTACTGTTAATGTAGTTGGTGGAGGATTTACTGGTCAAGCTGGTGCAATTCGTTTAGGTATTGCTCGTGCTTTGATTGAAGAAGATCCAGATCTAAGAAGTGCACTTAAAGCATCAGGAATGCTTACAAGAGATGCAAGAGTTAAAGAACGTAAGAAGTATGGACTTAAGAAAGCAAGAAGAGCTCCACAATTTTCAAAGCGTTAATATTTATGTATATTTGGAAGGTTTTTGCCTTCCTTTTTGCTATTTTAGAATAGGAGGTTAAAATGGAGTTAAGTGCTTTAAGTGGGGTTGGTAAAAAGCGTGCTGAGACTATTTCATCTTTGGGAATAAATAGTGTTGAAGAGCTTCTTCATTATTATCCTTACCGTGTAGATTTTGTAAATTATACAGGATTAGATGCTGAAACTATTGTTATTAAAGTAAAAGTATTAATAAAATCTAAGATTAGTTTTGTTCGCAACAACTTTAATTTCTTTTCTTTTAAAGCTCAGTATGAGAATGAAATATTAACTTTCAAGATTTTTAATCAAAAATTTTTATATAATAAAATAAATATTGATGATACGATTAGTATAGTATGTAAGTTATATAAAAATGATTATTCTGTGCAAAAAATCATCTTTAATAATGAAGTGCCGTTTACTTCTGTAAAGTATAGAAGTAATAGTAGTGTTAGTAGTAAACAAATTCAAACTTTAATTTCAAAGGCGCTGTATGAGTTTCATGATTTGTTAGATGATAGTTTGAGTGCAGATTTGGTTGAGAAGTATAAACTTTTTGATATTAAACAGGCAGTATATTTAATTCATAATCCTAAAACTATTAACGATTATAATAATGCGCTTAGAACACTTAAGTATTATGAAGCATATACTTTTATGAAATTCCTAAAGGAAAATCGAGTTGGAAATCAAGTTTATAATTTTGATGATGTAGAGTTTTCTAGTAATATTAAATTTATAAAATCCATTCCTTTTGAATTAACTAAAGGGCAACAAGATGTTTTAAAAGATATCTATTCTGATATTTCTCATTCAAAAAGAATTAAGCGTCTTATTCATGGAGATGTTGGATGTGGAAAAACACTTGTTAGTATTATCAGTTCTCATTTGTTTATAAGTAATAATTACCAAGTTGCAATTTTATGTCCGACAGAAGTTTTGGCAAAACAGATGTATGAAAACTATTCAAAATATTTGGATGAGGGAGTGTTGCTTACAAGTACTACTTCTAAGAAAAACTCCGAGGAAATTATAAAAAAATTAGAAGTTGGTGAATACAGTTTTGTTGTTGGTACACATTCACTTTTAAACGATAAAGTTAATTTTAAAAATTTAGGACTTGTAGTTATTGATGAGCAACATAGATTTGGTGTTAATCAACGTGAGAAGTTGGTAAATAAACAAGAGAATGTGAATGTTATTTTAATGAGTGCTACGCCAATTCCACGAACAATGGGACTTGTTCTTTTTGATAATTTAAATTTAACTCCTATAAACGATGTGCCTAAAAATAGAGTGAAAATTAAAACCGAATTTTCAAAGACTTTATCAAATGAGATAATCAATGATGTTAAAGCTGAAGTTGAAAATGGGAATTTAGTGTATGTAGTAGTACCAGCAATTAATGAGAGTTCTGTTGTTAACTATAGTATAGAGACGGTGTATGATGAGTACAAAAAAGCTTTTTTAGGTATTGAAATTGGAGTTATTCATGGAAAGCTAAAATCTAAGCAACAAGAAAGCGTTATTAATGATTTCAAAACTGGTAAAGTAAAAATTCTTTTATCTACAACTGTAATAGAAGTAGGCGTTGATGTTAGCAATGCATCTAGAATTATTATTCATGGTGCTTCGAGATTTGGCCTTGCAACTCTTCATCAGCTTCGTGGGCGTGTTGGAAGAAGTGAAATTGCTTCTAAATGTTATGTTATTAATGATGAACTGACTGAAAGATTAGAACTTTTTATAACATGTACTAATGGTTTTGAAATCAGTGAGGCTGATTTTAAACTCAGAGGTCCAGGAAATTTATCTGGAAATATTCAAAGTGGATACGATACGTTTAAATTATTAGATGTTTTTGCGGATTTTAAAATATTAGAAACTGCTAAAAATGATATTTAAAACCTTGTTATTATTTACTAAAGAATGTATAATATAAAAGAGGTGAGATTATGAAAAAGCTATTTTTAATGTTCACTGCAATTACATTACTTGTAGGATGTAGTGAAGCAAAAAATGAAGAAGAAAAAGTTGATAGTGTTGATAGTGAAGATTTGTATGCATATGAAGTAGAAGATCATGCAGATGTTACATATGATGTTGAAAGTCAAATGGAAGATAATCCTGTTGCAGTTATTATTCTTCAAGATGGCTCAAAAATTGCAATTGAATTATATCCAGAATTTGCACCCAATACAGTTAATAATTTTATTTATTTAGCTAATGAAAAAAATTTTTATGATGAAATAATTTTTCATCGTGTTATTGAAGATTTTATGATTCAAGCTGGATGCCCTTATGGAACAGGCCTTGGGGGTCCTGGATATGAAATTTTTGCTGAATTTAGTGAAAATGGGTTTACTCAAAATACTTTAGAAAATAGAAAGGGTACAATTGCAATGGCTAGAAGCACGAATCCTAATTCAGCTGGAAGTCAGTTTTATATTAATGTTAATGATAATGATGCACTGGATGGGAAGTACGCGGTGTTTGGAAGAGTTATTTATGGCTACGACAAGGTTCTTGAAATTAGTAATACTAAAACAAATAGTAATAATAAACCAGTTGATAGTGTGGTGATTTCAAGTGTTAGAGTTGACACTAAAGGCAAAAGTTATGATAATCCTGAGGAGATTAAATAGTGAAGGCAGAAGATGTAATTCTAGAGTTTCAAAACAAAGAAGCTTATGATTTATGTTGTAGTGAAAGTATTTTCTATGCTTCTTCAAAATATTATGATTTAAATTTTGATGAGCATACATATAAAGTTGCTGCTGCTTTTTGCGGTGGGAACTTAGTTGAAGATACTTGCGGATTACTTACTGCTTCAATTGCAATAATTGCAGTGATATTTGCTGAAAACAATTCACATAATAGTCCTTTGATGAAAGAGTATATAATGGAGTTTACTGAGGTTTTTGAGGATAATTTTAGCTCAAAAAATTGTAGAGTTCTAAAAGAATTATATAGAGATGATTTTAGAGGTTGTAAAGGTATTATTGTAGATTGTTTTGTAAAACTTACCGAGTTTATAGATTCTAAATTATAATATGTTAAGCACAATTTATAGAAATTGTGCTCAGACTGTCGACAAAGTAGTCGATGGTCTTTTTTGATATGTGAGTTTTCAACAAATTGCAATATTGAGGCTTTTTGTTAGTTATTCACTTAAAATTTCTACTTCTACTTGGTATAATAT
>JBKEBI010000035.1:0-38084 GCA_047973085.1 Bacilli bacterium
ATATTATACCAAGTAGAAGTAGAAATTTTAAGTGAATAACTAACAAAAAGCCTCAATATTGCAATTTGTTGAAAACTCACATATCAAAAAAGACCATCGACTACTTTGTCGACAGTCTGAACATCCCATTTATGTGGGATGTTTTTAATGCTTAAGTTTTATTGAAAATATTGGAAGAGTTATAGTTACATTTATTGCAAGCATAATAATGAAGTATGTTATTGTTTCAAGTGTAGTTATACTATAAATAAAATATAAATTATAAACTATAATTGGAATAGCAGCTAACATAAAAATGTATATGCTTATATTATTCTTGGAATAATGAACAATCCATAACATTAAACTAAATAGAAGTAATATAATAACTAGGGCAATATTTGTTGTGCCAGTAAATATGGTAGTTATTAACATGAACGATATAGTCGATAAATATGATGTAGCTACTACTTCAGTATTTGATAATGGATAATGCTTTTTAGCTATATGATGTATAAATATACCATATAAAATAAATATGATAGTTAATGTAAAATAGATTTTGTTTGTTATATCTTTTATACCAATCTTCTGTAGTAAATATGCTAATTCAGAAAATGGAACTAGTATATTTATTAAAGCAAAAATAAATATTGAAAATGTTAATAAAGTATACATGAAAATATTTTTGGAATTTAAAATATTTTTATGTATTATAATATATAAAACCATCCCAATAAGAGAAATTGCTAACATTATAAGCATAATATTAAAATTTATAGAAATAAAACTATCTAAGTAGTTAAAATATACAACACTATTGTTTAAACCATCAAAATTGTAATCATGAGCATTTTTTACTAATTCATTAACAGTATTGATGTATATATTGCGTGAATTCTCATCCAAGTCATTAAGAGTATTTGTACTTAAAAAATATGTATTATCATCATTTAATAAGGCGAGAGATATAACCTGAGTTTCTTCTAAGTCTATATTATTATTATTATTTATAGCAAAGTCAGAAAAACCCGAAGCTGAAGTAACGCTATTTTTGTAAAAACTTATTATATCACTATTTATAGGTGAAGAATTATAAATATATAATTCACCACTTACTCCTCTTGAATCAAGTGAAAATAGGTAATCTATATTTTTATATAATTCATTATGGTTTTTTAAAAATTCTATATTTCCATTAAGAGAACTATTATTATTTTTAGAAAAAATAAAGACTAAATTATTGTTAGTTTGATGATTATTATATGCTTGAATAGATTCTAGCATAGAACTGGTTGATAAAGCACTATTGTTTACATCATTTTTTTTATCAAATACATTATAATGTGAAATAAACCCAATAGTTTTTGCATTACTATTACTAGATTGCTTTTTAACAATAATATAGTCATCGTCCTCTTCAATTTCAACATCGTAGTTCTTTACTTCTGAAATGATATATTTGTGTATATATTCATCTTTATTTTCAACATCGGTACTTACCATCTTATTGATATGTCTATTTGCTGCTAAATAATTAACATCATACTTGAAGTTTGCTTTAGAATTAATAAAAAAAACTGAAATTATTATTATTAAAATGCTTATAATATATTTTCTCATATTATCACCTCATTTTTTACAAAATGCTATCTTATTATACCATATTTTACTTGCTTATGAAATATTAAAATACTGTTGAAAATAAAATTAGGATATACTCAATTAAGTGAACATATATTTTTTGGTTATTTATACTATAATATTATGGTATAATTAAACTAGAGTGTATTAAAGGATGTGAGAATGTGAATGTAACAAAAATTTTAACTGAAAAAATGTTTACGGAAGATTTTAGAGCGCGTGAAAAAGCTTTAGAAGAAGTATGTAGTTTAATTATTAACGATAAAATTACTGATGAAGGGAAATTACTTGTATTAGATTATAGCTTAAAGATTCTTTTTGTAGATATTGGTAGAGATAAAAACTGCCATATAAGAGCAACAAATCTATGTGTAATTCAATGTATACTAGAAGACAACTGTGAGAAAGACTACATTTTAGACGATAAACTTGATGAAATTTATTCTGTTATGATTGAGTATGTTTCTTTAGAAAAAGTAGAATTTGGATATGTTGAAGAAATTGGTATGGTACATACTCTTGCACATATAGCAGATATATTTACAACATTTTTTACATATCGAAGATTTTGTAATATGAATAAATTCAAAGTATATTTTGAATTGATTTCAACTAAATATTTCTCAAATAATTATGTGTTTATAACTGATGAAGCAGCTAGAATATTTAGAATATTCAATTACTTTTATATTGATTCAAGTAATGTTGAGTTTATAATAGAGTTTTTAGAGGACTATAAAAAAACTTTCAAAAAAGGTATAGAAGGGTTAAATCAAAGGCAGAACTATTATAACTATTTGCACGTATTACATTTTTTTACTAATGATATGGAATTATTAAGGTTTATAGTCAGTCAACTTGAAGGAAAATATAAGAGGTATATAGATGGAATACTATGATAAGATAGGATTTATTGGTTTTGGTAATATGGGTCAGGCATTAGGAACTGGAATAAGTTCTAAAGGATATGAAATTTTATATACTGATTTTGAAGATAAGAATATAAAGAATATGAGGTTTTGTAATGTAGATGAAATTATTAATGGCTGTAAATATATTATTTTAGCCATTAAGCCACATCAATATGAAGATTTTTTAAATAAATATAACTTAGATAATAATATTGTAATTTCTATTGCAGCAGGTATTTCTTCTAACTTTATAACAAGGCTTTGTAAAAGATATGTACTGACAATGCCGAATACTCCATCAACTGTAAAAATGGGATTTACTGCATTAGTGAATAATAATACTGTGAATGATATGGAGTTTGAAGCGGTCAATAATATATTTAGCAGTGTGGGAATCACTAAAGTAGTTAAGGAAGAAGAACTTGCAAACTACATTTGTATAAGTGGGAGTTCACCAGCATACTTTTTTAATTTTATTGATAGTCTTTCATCTGGAATAGAAAAATTAGGTGTTGAAAAATCATTAGCTGAAAAGACTTTAGCATATGTTATGAAAGCTTCAGCTGAAATGCTTTTAAATAGTGAAGAAACTGCTAGTCAGTTATGTAATAATGTATGTAGTCCAAATGGAACTACTATTCAAGCAATTGACATTTTTAAAGAAAATAAATTGGATCAAATTTGTGAAGATGCAATAAAAAATTGCTTTAATAGAGCAAAGGAAATGGAAATAAAATAAGTAAAAAATCTAAGTAAATACCTAGATTTTTTTATTTAAACAAAGGTGAATAATATTAGTATCTTTGGGTTTTATACCATTCATTTTCCCTTTTCTTAATTTTATTATAAACAACTTTAAATATAGCTTTAACTGAAATTATTAGAAAAAGTTGAGCATATGTAAAATAATAAACAATTGATAATATAAAGTTATCTGAGTTGTATTGTCCTTTTTCGGTAGATAGGGCATAATTTATGTTTAAAATAAAATATAAATAAAGAATAGCCCAAGAAAAAATTAGTGTATTAATAGTATAATTATGAATTATAAAAATATTGTCTATATTTTGCCCAGCCACTAAATTAAGTATTGCAATGCTTAATTGAACTACAAAAAATATATTTGAAAATAATATTGCCATAATAAACCAATAATGAATTGAAATTTGTAATAAATAAGCTATTTTAAATTGTTTCGAAGATTTTTTAAACATACTTCTAAAGTAAGTATTTGTAATATTTAAGTTTCCTTGTGCCCATCTTGTACGCTGCTTTATAAAAACTTTTAATTCTTCTGGTTCTTGCTGGTATGCCTCAGAACGTGGTTCATAAGCAATTTTCATATTGTTGATATGCATTTTAAATGATAAATCTGTGTCTTCTGTTAAAGCATCTGTGTTAAAACCACCAAACTTTTCTAATACTTCTTTCTTAATAAGATAATTTGTTCCTGGTATTTTTCCAATTCCAAACAATTCATAGTTTCCTTTGTTAACAACTTTTTGTGAAACTGTTAATTCTAAATTAATAAAGCGAGTTAATAAATTACGGTCTCTATTTCTACATTTATTTCTTCCGCAACATGCGTAATTATTTTTATCCTCGTTTATTTTATTTACAAGTAACCTTAAGCTATTTTTTTCTGGAGCAGCGTCTGCATCGTAAATACAAATAAAATTATATTTGACATGCTTGAGAGCTAGGTTAAGAGCATAACTTTTACCTTTTCCGCCTGTTTTTGGGGTCGTACTTAAAATTGTAATATCATAATCTAAATTATTATTTTTAAATTCTTCAAGAAGTTCTCCACTATTATCGGTACTTGCATCATTTACAATAATGATTTGTAATAAGTTTTTAGGATAATTCAATTTTATAATTTTTCTACATGTTGTAAGAATCACTTTAGCTTCATTGTGAGCAGGTATTATAATAGTAATTTTGTCTTTCATTGGATTATTAATAACATCTGAAATAAAGTTGTTAATGTTTTTAAAGTCGTAGCGATATGCCCCATATTGAGTAATCATAGCAATCAGTGTAGAAATCCAAATTGTAATAACAGTTAAATAATATATAATTTCTAAAAATAAAATCATAATTTTGATCCCTCTTGATATCTATTATCGTACAGCTTTTGTAGTTTAAAAAACAGTATATATGATACAATAAGTGAAATTGCCAAAATTAATACTACAACATATGATATTGTTGACCATATACGCTCAGTCATAGGTATTTTAAATATAAAATTAATAATATTCAGCATTTAAATCGACCTCCACAATAGCTTGTATTGATTTGATTAACTGATCACTACTTGAAATATTATTAGCTACAATTTCATTGTATCCCATATAACCAATCTGAACACTTATATTGTAATTTTCGTTGAAATACTTTTTTATTTCATCTGTAAGTTCAATTAATTGTTGTTCTGAAATATCAGGTATTTTGATTATAAAAAAGTTTTTTGAAATTGAGAATACCATATGAATTGTCACATATCTTGCCTTAAACTCCTCAGTAAAGTCATTTACAACATTAATATATCTAGTAGGTCCTATTTTATCAATAATTTGATTATAAAAAGTTAATTTTATTCCAATAATTGCAATTGGAGTTATTTGCTTTTTACCAATATCACAATATTTTTTAAATGTATTTATATTAGGTAATCCAGTAAATTCATCAATAAAAAGAGATTGGTTGGACTTTCTTTTAGAAAACATTAAATAAGCGCTATTAACAATCTGATTTTGTTTTTTGGCATTAGAAGCAAGTATGAGAAGAGTTGAGGCAGTAAAAATTATCGATTTAGCAATAAATGACGGAGTATCTACAAAAGTAAAGAGCCATGCAGTGTAAATACAACCCCATAATAAGGCTAACAATAAGCTTACAGTTCTATTTAATATATAACCTATAGGAACAATAAGTTCAACTAAGAGTACAACTACAAATCCTTTTATACCAACGGATTTATTTGTATAAATGTGAGTATAGAATATAATGTGTTGAATAGCAGGGCTACTAGTAAAATAGTATATCTCCAATATAATTTCAAAGTAAGATTCTGAGTTTTCTTCATAATTATTGCTCCTTATTAAAAATTAAATTCTATGATATTCTATTAAAAAATTTTGTGATAAATAACAAAATAAAAGCACTCTACATTTAGTTTTTAGGGTGCAATTAAAATAATACTTACATTACTACTTCAATTAATTCAATTTTATTTTGGTGATTTTCAAAGCATGCTAGTGTATACAAAAAATCAGAAAGTCTATTCATATAAACTAATGTTAGTTCATTGATATCAAATTTGTGACTTGCACTAATAATTCTTCGCTCGCACTCTCTACAAATACATCTACATATATGAAGTTGTGAAGCTACAACCGTACCTCCAGGAAGTACAAAGTGATTAAATCCTTCAATTTTTGCAGTAAGTTCATCGATACATTGTTCAAGCCAAGTAATTTCTTCAGTTTTAAGTTTATATTTTGTGGGGTCTGTTTGAGCTAAATCATGACTTACACTAAATAAATAATTTGAAATTCGAGTTAAATATTTATTATAAGTATCATCTGTGCTCATTACTAAATTTATATTTGAATTTAGTGTATCAATATTTCCATATGCTTCAACCCTTAAATCATCTTTAGACACTCTAGCTCCAATAATACCAGTAGTACCTTTATCTCCTGTTTTTGTATATACCTTCATATTTTCACCTCTTTATTCCCAAAGTTTTAATAAATTTTTCATCCAATCTTTTACATCAATATCATAGACTGCTTTTAAGCGCTCATTTGTTAGTATATCTTTTGGCTTCCCAATATAAAATTCATGATTACTGTCAATCAAAATTACTTTATCAGCATATTTTTGTACAAGATTTAAATCATGCAAAACTACTACCGCAATCTTATTATCTTCCATAACCCACTTTTTGATATATGATAAAATTTCAAATTGATGTTTTAAATCCAAATGGTTAGTTGGTTCATCAAGCATTATAATTTTTGGGTTTTGTACAATAAGTCTTGCAATCATTGCACGTTGATATTGACCGCCACTAATTTGATCGATTCTTTGGTTTCTAATATCGTATAAATCTGTTAAAGTTAAAGATTTTTTAATAGTTTTTTCATCAACATCAACACGAAATAATCCATTGCTGTTTGAGTATGCACCCATTGCAACTGTTTCATAGATTGAATATGAAAAATAATTAGATTTATTTTGTGATAAAAGTCCCATGATTTTCCCAAGTTCTTTGTTGGAAATTTCTCCAAGATTGATTTCATTATACATTATTGCTCCAGTATAGTCAATAATATGATTAATAGCTTTAAGTAGGGTAGATTTACCACAGCCATTTGGGCCGATAATACATACAATTTCTCCTTCATTAACATCAAATGAAATTTTATCAATAATAATTTTATTTCTATAACCAGTAGATAATTCTTTTATTTTAAGCATTATCCTCGCCTCCTTGCTATGTAGATAATTGCAAAGAAAGGAGCACCAATCAATGCTGTAATTGCTCCTACGGGCAATTCAATAGGTGGAGCAATCGTTCTTGCTATTAAATCTGTGGCTATCAAAAATCCTCCCCCAATTATTGCACTCATAGGAATTGTTAAAACATGGTTAGATCTAAATAGTTTTCTTGAAATATGAGGAACAACTAATCCAATGAATCCAATTACACCACATATTGCTACTGCACTGGCTGTAAGAAGTGAAGTGAGAATCATTATCTCTCGCTTTAGTTTTTTAACATTTACCCCTAAACTATGTGCATCTTCTTCACCAAAACTTAAAATATCAATTTGCTTACTTCTGATAAATAAATATACGCTACAAAATATAAAGAATGGTAACATTAATATAATTTCATCCCAGCCTTTTAATGCAATTGAGCCTGAAAGAAATAGTAATATTCGTTTAGAGTCTTCTAAATTTAAAAGCATAATCAGTGAAATTAGAGCTCCTAAAAAAAGAGATAGAATCATACCGGTAAGAACTATTGTTTCATTTGTCAAATTACTATCAATTAACGATACAAATTTAATAACCAAGTAAATTGTTATCAATGCGCCAATAAATGCTACAAATTGAGTTGTATACACGCCTAAGAAATTAAGTTTAAATACAAAAGCAATAGTTGCAGCAAGACCTGCGCCATTAGAAACACCGAGAGTATAAGGGCTTGCCAGCGGATTTTTTAACAATGATTGAATGCATAATCCGCTGATACTTAAAGAAGCACCAATAATAAATGCAACTAGTACACGTGGAAATCTTATTTTTAAAATTATAGTATTGACTATTGTACTACTTCCTAAATCTTTTAAAGTTAAATTAGTACTTCCATACATTACTCCTGCAAAAATAATCAGTAATAAAATTAAGCATGTAATAAGAATTTTACTTTTCATTATGAATTGCTTCTGCTAATTCTTCTAAACCTTTCACAAAGTTATATGAGGGTCTACTAGTTGAATCAGTATCAACTTGATATACGTCATTGTTTTTAACAGCAGTAATTTCATCAAATCCACTTCTTGCTTTAATTTCATCTACAGGGCTGTCGATATATGAAACATTTGTAATTATAATTTCTGGATTTTTTTGAATAATATTTTCTATACTTGGTGAAAAATAATCATCATCAACGTCATCAAAAATATTTTTACCTCCAACCATTTCTATCATTTCATTTGTAAAAGAACCTTTAGCTGCCGAATATATGTTTGGTGAAGGAGCAATTTCCATATATACTGTTTTAATATCTTTATCTTCATACATTTCAACAATATTAGCTACTTCTTCTTTTGTATCACTAATTAGTTTGTCACTTGCTTCATTATTATCTAGTGCTGCTCCAATTTCATCAATTCCCACATATATATCATCAATACTCGATGCTCCAGAAATAGAGATTACTTTTATTCCTTCATCTTCAAATACATCGTAATCTGATTTCATATCACCTTGATAATTATAATCAGCTACAAGAATGTGAGTAGGCTCAAGAAGTAAAATTTCTTCAGCATTTATTTCCATTGCATCAAGCATTGTTAAATCTTCTGTTTCATCAAAAATAGAGTAAGTATCTACTGCAATAAGAGTATCTTCCATACCCATACCAATAATATTTTCAGTGATACTTGGTGCAAGACTAATAACTTTATAGTCTTCATATTCACTTGTTGTTTCTTCATTACTATTACACCCTGAAAATACTAGTGTAAGAATTAAAATTGTTACTAAAATTTTTTTCATTTTTAAAATCCTCCTATAAATATAAAAAACTTGTAAACACCTAGGTATTTACAAGTAAATTAAAATATAAATTCACTTTTCTCACACCCAGGAGATTTGAAATCTATGTAATGGCAGGTCTACCGGCTTATTTTCATCTTACTTGTTATCCTTCCCAAATTTTATTTAGTGGATTAATTAACTTTCATCGAAATTACGGTTGCTGGGACAGCGCATGAATTTAACATACTTCCCTATTAAGTCTTTTGACACCATTACACTATTTAGTTTTCTAGATACAAGTATAATATGGATTATTTATGATGTCAAGTAAGTTTAATTACTATGCATTCTAAGAAGCGATGATATTGTTTAATTGCTATAAATGATGTATAATTAGTTTGAGGTGATATTATGAAAAAAGCTACATATATAATTATTGCAATAATCGCATTATTTATCTATAACTACTTTCAGTTAGTTACAATTAATCTAAGATATGATAGTTTTAGAACAACTATACTTTTTATTGCAATTGCAATAGTATTGTACAATGTTATGAAAAAATTTGGGAATTTTAGAATTAATGGGCAAAAAATAGAGATAATTAAAGATGGAAGTTCTCCTAGTCTAAAATCAAGTAAATTATTTAAAATCATTATTCTTGTAGTGATAGTAAATTATGGTATAACTTTATTTAGTAGTCCTGTATTTTTTGCAGCTGACTATGCATCTTTAATAGGGGATATGGAAACGAAAGAATTTTCAAGTGATTTTAGTAATCCTGATTTAGACTCATTACCAATTGTTGATAGTGATTATGCTAAACTGCTTGGGGATAAAAAATTAGGATCAACTTCTGGATTAGGTAGTGAATTTCACGTAGGATCTTATACTGATATTGTTTATAATGAAGAATTTTATATTGTCGCGCCACTTGAATATAATGGATTTTTTAAATGGACAAATAATCGTGACAAGGGAACTCCAGGTTATATTTTAATAAATAAGTCTACTGCACAAGTAGAACTTGTAACTTCTACAGATGAAAGAAATGTAAATTTAAAATATGTTGAAAGTGCTTATCTTAATCAAGATTTACATCGTAAAGCTTATTTTGGAGGAGGATGGAATAATCAAATATCTAAACCTTTCTTTGAACTTGATGAAGAAGGTATACCGTATTTTATTTACCCTAAAACAAAGAAAAATATTGGTGTAAGTGGTGGAGATGATGTTTATCAATTAGTAATTGTTAATGCAACAAATGGAAAAGTAAAGACATACAATATAGGAGATCAACCTGAATGGGTTGATAATGTATATTCTGCTTCTTTATTAACTGAACAACTAAATTATTACGGTAAGTATCAAAATGGATTTGTTAATTCACTATTTGGACAAGAAGGATTATTACAAACAACAAATGGAACTAGACATATTTATAATAATAATGATCTATCTCTTTATACAGGTATGACAAGTATTGGTGCAGATGAATCAACTGTTGGAATGGCATTTGTTGATGTTACAACTAAACAATCATATATTTATTCACTAACTGGTGCAACTGAAGATGCTGCAAAAAAATCTGCAGAAGGAAAAGTGCAAAATTTAGGTTATACTGCGTCATTTCCAATTCCTGTTAATGTAAATGGAGAAGGAGCATATTTTATCGCGCTGAAGGATGCTGAGGGATTAATTAAGCAATATGCTTTTGTTAATGTCAATGATTATTCAATAGTAGAAAATGCTACAACAATTAATGAAGCATATTCTAACTATGTAGATAAAATGGGTTATGATAATGTAGAAAATATTGATACACTTGAAGAAGTAGATGCTGTTGTTGAGCGAGTTGGTTATGAAGTTGTGAGTGGAAATACTAAATATATTTTCTTATTAAATATTGATGGAGGAAATTATATATATACTTCAAAAGATATTTCAAATGAAATGGCTCTGACTAAAGAAGGAGATAAGTTAAGAATTAAAGTTGATGGAGATAAAATAATTAGCTTTGATAATTTAAATATTGAATAATGAAAAAGACTTAAGGTTAATTACTTTAAGTCTTTTTTTAGTTTATGGACAATTTCATTACAGTTTTCACCACTTCTGTATATTTCTAAAGTATTAATATTTAAAACTGTTGAAGCAGTTTTAGAAAGTTTTTGGTCATTCTCTACATACAAAGTTATTTGGTTACCAAATATTTTTTCTACATCCTCTATTGAATATGTTTCTATTTCACCACTAATATTAGCGCTGCTTACAACAAGGGGGCCTGTTTTTGCTAAGAGTTTTAGAAGTGATTTATGATTTGGAATTCTAACTCCTGTTGTTTCAAATCCTTTATTTATATTAAATTTAGGATTAATTGTTTTTCCAACAATTGTTAATGCTCCTGGTGTTAATGATTTCAATGTATCTATATGTATTAAAGGAATATTAATTATCTTTTGCATTTCTTCAATACTATGGCATAAGATTGCTAATGGTTTTTTATCCCTTTTTTTTAATTTAATAATTTTATCATAACTGCTAATATTTGATCCAACTCCATAAATTGTGTCAGTAGGTATAGCAATAACTTCACCTTTATCAATTTCATTTTTTATAATGTTTATTTCACTAATTTGACATTTATTCATAGAAACCTCCCTAGTATTTCATTAATTATATCACAATATATCATAAAAATTTTGAAAAAAAATTAGACTATCAAAAAAACTTCTAGAAATTCCAAAATGAAAGTGGTATAATCAAGATTAGGAGAGTGATTATATGAAGATTGCATTAGGTAGTGATCATGGTGGTTTTGAATTAAAAAATCAGATTAAAGAATTTTTAATTGATGACGGTCATGAAGTTGTTGACTTTGGTTGTAACTCATCAGAGTCAGTGAATTATCCAAGTTTTGGGTTTTTGGTTGGTGAAGCTGTTTCTTCTAAAGAGTGTAAGAGAGGAATTGTAATCTGTGGTAGTGGTATAGGAATAAGCATTGCTGCAAACAAGGTAAAAGGTATTCGATGTGCACTTGTACATGATGCATATTCAGCTAAACTTACTAGGCTTCATAATGATTCAAATGTTTTAGCAATGGGTGGAAGAATTATTGGTCCTGATTTGGCCAAAGAAATTGTTAAAGTATGGATAGGTACAGGATATGAAGGTGGTAGACACCAGTTAAGACTTGACATAATTGGAGAATATGAACAGAAAGGAGATAAATAACAGAATTGTTATTTAAAAAAAGAATTTGGGTAATTTAGTAATTTTTGATCATCCTTTAATAAGTCATAAACTTACTTATATAAGAGATGAAAATACGAAACATTTTGAATTTATTAGAGCTATTGATGAAGTAACATTATTGATGGCATATGAGATTACTAGAGAGTTACCTTTAAAGGAGAAGGTTATTAAAACTCCTCTTGAAAAGATGACATCACATATTTTGGCAAAGGACGTTGTTGTAGTTCCCATTATGAGAGCTGGTCTTGGAATGACTGACGGAATTTTATCGCTTATTCCTACTGCGAGAGTGGGACATGTTGGCCTTTATCGTGATGAAGAAACACTACAGCCTATGGAATATTACAAAAAATTTCCGGCTGAAATTTCAAATAGCACGGTATTTATAGTTGATCCAATGCTTGCAACAGGTGGTAGTGTTATTGCTACTATTGACATTGTAAAGCAAACCGGAGCAACGGATATTAGATATATTGGAATTGTGGGATCTCCAGAAGGTGTAGATGCTCTTCAAAAAGCTCATCCTGATATAGATATTTATTTAGCGGCACTAGATAGAGAATTAAATGAGAATGGGTATATAGTTCCTGGTCTTGGAGATTGTGGAGATAGAATTTTTGGAACAAAGTAATAGCTATAAGGCAATGAAATATTTATCAATTCCTACTATATTTATAAGTAATTTAGCTATTTATATTATTTTAGGTGTATGGCTTGACAAGAAATTTGATATTGGTAATTATATGATTTTAATAATTTTATTTGGGTTATTTATGGCTTGTTATTCTACTTATAAAGTACTTTTAAAAATGAGTAATGAATAGCTTAGATTTGTTTAATAATCCACAAAAATCATATATAATTTATCAGAGTATATTAATAAGTATAGGTTATATACTTATATATATATTATCACTTTTTTTGAAATTCAATATAATAGAGGTTTTGATAGGTTATTTTACAGGTTGTTTAGCAATTACAATTGGGTTCTATCTGATTATTTTCAGTGCTGATAAAGTTTTATCTAATGCAAATGATGAAAAACATGCAAAAACAATATCTTTAATGTACGTGATTTTAAGATATGTTATTTATTTATTAATATGTGGTATTTCAATTAAGATTTTTGATGCTAATATTTTAGCAATTATTATAGGAATGTTTTCTTTGAAAATCATTATTTTTATTGACAGTATTATACAAAAGAACGGGGGTGAAGGCTAATGAGCTCATTAATAATTTTAGCACAGGCAACTAAGCCAGTAGGGATAACATTCGAAATTAATGGGACTGAATATTTTATTCATCCAGGAATTTTTTACAGTTATGTAATTGCTCTTTTTATTATTATATTTAGTATGGTTGTTGCTTATAAAGTTAAAAGAGCAGATCCAAGCAAACCTCCCAAAGGATTAGTATTTTTTGGTGAGTATTTTGTTACAAGTATCAATAATTTCACAAACAATAATTTAAGTGAAGGTAAAAGATCACTTGCTCCATATCTTGGAATGTTAGCAATGTATATTTTAATTTCTAATTTAAGTGGTTTACTTTCATTTGTACCACCAACATCAGACTACAATGTTACTTTAACACTAGCAATAGTTACGATGGTAATGGCACAAATATATGGTATAAAAACGAATGGTATAAAAAAATATTTTGTTTCTTTTACGGAACCATTTATATTTTTATTACCAAATAACATTTTGGATTTAATAACTACGCCGCTATCTATGTCTCTACGTTTATTTGGAAATATTTTAGCAGGTGGAATTATTTTATCACTCGTGTACAGTGCATTAGGGTATTTTTCAGTGGTTGTTACACCGCTGCTTCATTCATATTTTGATGTATTTGCAGGGGGAATACAAACATTCGTATTCGTATTACTAACAGCAATAACAATAGAAGGATAAAAACTAGGAGGAATTTATATGTTAGATTTAGTAAATGTTTTAGAAAGCGCAACTTATTTAATTGATCCAAGAGCATTCATTTTAGGATGTACTGCAATTGGTGGAGGAATCGGAGTACTTGCAGGTATTGGTACTGGTGCAGGTCAAGGTTATGCAGCAGCAGCAGCAATAACTTCACTTACTCGTCAACCAGAAATGGAAGGTAAAATCCGTTCAACTTTAATATTTGGTAATGCAATGGCAGAAACTTCTGCAATTTATGGATTAGTAATATCGTTAATTTTAATATTCACAAACTTTATTGTAGATAAGTTTTAAACTAAGGACTAGGAAAGTAGGTGTTTGAATGCCTGATGTTTATATAATTCCTGATCCACTACAAATGGTACTGCAATTAGTCGCAACATTTATAATGTTTCTTGCAGTTAAAAAGTTTTTATGGGGATCAGTTACAAAGTTTATTGAAGAAAAAAGAGAGTTGTCAGTTGCAGAAATTAATGAAGCTAAAGTAAAGAATAAAGAAGCCGAAGAATTACTTGTGACAGCTGAGTCTACGATTAAAGAGGCAAGAGATAAGGCTAATGAAATTGTAGGAGAGTCAAAAAAGAGTGCAGATGCGGTTCATGATAGAATAATTCTTGATGCTAAAAAAGAGGCTGACTATTTAAAAGCAAATGCTAAGGAAAGTATCGAGCAAGAAAAATTGCAATTTTATGATAGTTTAAAAAATGAGGTTGTAGACTTAACAATGATTGCGACTTCAAAAATAATTAAAGAGGAAATTGATGAAAAGAAACAAAAAGATATAGTTGATTCTTTAATTGAAGGTGTTTCATAATGAGCGTTGTTGCTAGTAGATATAGCGAAGCTTTATATGAACTTGCTCTTGAAGAAAACTGTTTAGAATCAATTTTTGATTCTTATAAACTAGTAAATGCAGTTTTTACTGAGCAAAAGGATTTGATAGAAGTTTTATCACATCCAGAAATTATATTAAGTGATAAGATTGATATTGTTAGAGGTTCTTTTTCAGAAGTTAATATTAATTTATTAAATTTTATTTGTGTATTAATTGAAAAAGATCGTTTAAGAGAAATTTTTAATATTTTTGAAGATTTTGAAATTTTATACAATATTCACTTTAATATTTCAATAGCAAAGGTATATAGTACTACTAAGCTTGATGACAATCAACTTGAAAATTTAAAAAATAAGCTAAGTAAGAAGATAAATAAAAAGATAGAAATAAAAAATATTATTGATAAAGAATTAATTGGAGGAATAAAGATTATGATTGATAATCACGTAATCGATTATTCACTAAAAACTAAAATTAATAATTTATCAGAAGAATTACACAAAATACAAATTAGATGATTGGGGTTGATACATAGTGAAAATCAGACCAGAAGAAATAAGTTCTGTAATTAAAAGCAGAATAAAAAATTATGAATCACAACTTAAGCAAGATGATGTAGGTACTGTAATCCAAGTTGGAGATGGTATTGCACTTGTTTATGGTGTAGAGCAATGTATGGCAAATGAACTTTTAGAATTTCCGGGAGAAATTTTTGGTATTGCACTGAATCTAGAAGAAGATCATGTTGGAGCTGTACTTATGGGAGATTCTTCACATATTCGTGAAGGAGATGAAGTTAAAAGAACTGGAAAAATCATAGAGGTTCCTGTAGGTAGTGCAATGCTTGGAAGAGTAGTTAATGCCTTAGGTATGCCAATTGATGGCAAAGGTGTTATCAACACAACTGAGACTATGCCAATTGAAAAAGTTGCTTCAGGTGTTATGAGTAGAGAGAGTGTTTCAGTTGCTCTTCAAACAGGGATTAAGGCGATTGATAGTATGATTCCTATTGGAAGAGGGCAACGTGAATTAATAATTGGAGATAGACAAACGGGAAAAACTGCAATTGCTATTGATACGATTATGAATCAAAAAGATACTGATGTGCTGTGTGTATATGTAGCTATTGGACAAAAAAATTCTACTGTAGCACAAATTGTAGAAAAGCTAAAAGCTGCTGGAGCAATGGACTATACTGTTGTAGTTTCAGCATCTGCAAGTGAACTTGCTCCATTACAGTATATTTCACCATATTCAGGATGTGCTATTGCTGAAAAATTTATGGATGAAGGAAAAGATGTATTAATAATTTATGATGATTTAAGTAAACATGCAGTTGCATATAGAACTTTATCATTATTACTTAGAAGACCACCAGGACGCGAAGCGTATCCAGGAGATGTTTTCTATCTACATTCGCGCTTACTTGAGAGAAGTGCTCGTTTAAATGAAAAACATGGGGGAGGAAGTATTACAGCTCTTCCAATAATTGAAACACTAGCTGGAGATTTAAGTGCGTATATTCCAACTAATGTTATCTCAATTACAGATGGACAAATTTTCTTAATGACACAACTATTTAACTCAGGACAACGCCCTGCAGTGGATGCTGGACTTTCAGTTTCTCGTGTAGGTAGTTCTGCACAAATAAAAGCAATGAAACAAGTGAGTGGATCACTAAAACTTGAACTTGCACAATTTAGAGAATTAGAATCATTTTCACAATTTGGTAGTGATATAGATCCAGCTACTAAAGAAGTTTTAGATCATGGTAAGCGTGTTCTTGAAATTTTAAAGCAAGATCAATATGAACCAATGAATGTAATTGATCAAGTTATTGTTTTATTTGCAGTAAAAGAAAAATTTATTAAAGATATTCCAATAGAAAAAATAAAGGAATATGAAGCTGAATTAGTAGAGTATTATAATACAGTTTGTATTAATACAAAGAAAAATTTAGAAGCAACTCAAGCAATTAGTGATGAATTAGAAGAGACTATGAAGCAAGAGATGGAGACATTTACTGCACAATTTGTCTCACAATTATAGGAGGTAGTTTATGCCTTCATTATTAGATACAAATAATCGTATAAAATCAGTAGAATCAACATTAAAAATTACAAGTGCTATGAAACTTGTAGCGACTGCTAAACTTAGAGGTGCAAGAAAAGCGTATGAGGATAGTAGAGAGTATGCTATGGGAGTTAATAAAATTATTGACTCTGTTAAACAATGTTTAGAAGCTGAATTTTATATGGAAAAAAGAACAACTGGAAAAGATTTATATGTTGTAATTGGTAGTGAAATTGGTTTATGTGGTGGATATAATACAAATATGTTTAAGTTACTTGAAGATAAAACGGATGCATTATTTGTAACGCTTGGGAAAAAAGCTGTTTCATTCTTTGAACATAGAAGTCAGTATGAAGTAATTTACTCTAAAGTGGAAATTTCTGATCATCCAGATTTAAAAAAAACACATGAGCTTGGAAATATATTACTAGATATGTATAATAATGAAGAGATTAAATCTTTAAATATTATTTATACAAAATATGTTAATTCAGTAACTTTTGAACCTAGTATTATGAAAGTTTTCCCACTAAAAGAGTTTGAAAAGTCAGAAATTATAGATTTTGAGCCTAGTAGCTCAGAAATACTAAGGGTTGGATTACCAAGATATGTAGATGCATTAATTTACGTTTCAATGAAAGAATCACTAGTTAGTGAGTATGCAAGTAGAAGGCTTGCAATGGAGAATGCAACAGATAATGCTAGCGAATTAATTGACAATCTACTTATAGCAAGAAATCGTGCAAGACAGTCTGCAATTACACAGGAAATTTCTGAAATTGTTGCTGGAGCCGAAGCTTTATAAGGAGGCTTTTTATAAATGGAAAAAAATATTGGTAAAGTTATACAAATAATGGGTCCTGTATTAGATATTAAATTTGATACAGAATTACCAGAAATAAACAATGCTATAGAAGTAACAAATGAAGATAAAGTATTAGTACTTGAAGTAGCTCAACACATCGGTAATGATGTTGTACGTTGTATTGCTATGGAAACTACTGATGGTTTTAGGAGAGGAATGGAAGCTGTTGATACAAGAGAAGCGATTACTGTTCCTGTTGGAAATGAAGTACTTGGAAGAATGTTTAATGTTCTTGGAGAAGTAATTGATGAACTTCCGTTTGATAAGGATAAAGTAGAACGTCATCCAATTCATCGCCAACCACCTAGTTTTGAAGAACAAAATACGCAAGCAGAAATTTTAGAAACAGGTATTAAAGTAATTGACTTAATGTGTCCATATGCAAAAGGTGGGAAAATTGGTTTATTTGGTGGTGCAGGTGTAGGTAAAACTGTAATCATTCAAGAATTAATTGCAAATATTGCCAAAGAGCATGGAGGACTTTCAGTTTTTGCAGGTGTAGGTGAGCGTACTCGTGAAGGAAACGATTTATATTACGAAATGAAAGATAGTGGAGTTTTAGATAAGACAGCACTTGTATTTGGACAAATGAATGAACCACCTGGTGCTCGTATGCGTGTTGCACTTTCAGGACTTACAATGGCTGAGTCGTTTAGAGATCAATCAGGACAAGATGTACTACTATTTGTTGATAATATCTTTAGATATACACAGGCAGGGAGTGAGGTAAGTGCACTTCTTGGAAGAATGCCATCAGCAGTTGGGTATCAACCGACACTTGCTACTGAAATGGGACAGCTTCAAGAACGTATTACTTCTACAAAAAGTGGTTCAATCACATCAGTTCAAGCTGTATATGTACCAGCAGATGATTTAACAGATCCAGCTCCTGCTACAACATTTACACACTTAGATGCTGTAACAGTACTTGATCGTGGGATAGCATCACTGGGATTATATCCTGCAGTTGATCCACTTGCATCAAATTCAAGAATACTTGATCCTAAAGTTGTAGGAGACGATCACTACTATGTTGCACGTTCAGTTCAACAAATATTACAAAGATTTAAAGAATTACAAGATATTATTGCAATCCTTGGAATGGATGAGTTAAGTGAGGAAGATAAGTTAATAGTTTCTCGTGCGCGTAAAGTACGTAACTTTTTATCACAAAATTTCCATGTTGCTGAACAATTTACTGGAACTATGGGACAATATGTTCCTCTTAAAGATACAATTGAAGGATTTAAGGAAATTATTGAAGGTAAGCATGATGATTTACCTGAACAAGCATTTTTATATATTGGTACAATAGATGAGGCTGTAGCTAAAGCTAAAAGAATGTAGAAGGTGATATTATGAGTTTAAAATTAAAAATAATTACACCAGATATAATTCAAGTAAATGAGGAAACTTCTGAAGTAATGATAGGCGGATATGAAGGGCATTTTACAATTTTTAGTGATCATACTCCATTTGTATCACGTTTAAAAATATCGACTGGATATTATGTTAAAAATAATAACCTTTATGGATTTACTATTAAAGGTGGATTTTGTTCAGTAGATAATAATGAAGTACTAGTTATAACTTCTTCGTATGTGGAAGAGAAGATTAATAAAAGAACCGATGTTTATGATAAAACTCTAGAACTAGCTAATATGGAAAGAGAAGAAGTAGGTAAGTACTTTGATAGAGTTTAATTTTATTGATTCAATGGTCTTAGTTTTGATAACAGCTATTTGTCTATACTCTTTAGATGCGGTTGAATTTAAAAAGTTTTTGAAAATTAATCGCTCAAGACAGGCATTTGTGTTTTATATGCTAATTTCACTTGCATTAACTGCGCTTGTGTTTACATTTTATATTTATTTGAAACAAGTTATGTTTAGCTTTTAATGGGGGAATATGATGGTAAAGTCATTTAAAATTTCAGAAAATATAAAAAATGAAATGATAAAAAGATATCATGAATTTTCATCACCTCCTCCTAAGTATGCTTCTCATGCTTTTAAACTTAGCTATTTCAGTATTGTTATATATGATAGTTTAAAAGTAGTGTTTAGCGGAGATTTTTCAAATGAAGAAGTAGATCAATGGATTAGTAAAACTTCATATTATACAACAAATTTAATTGGAAGTGATGAAGTTGGTACAGGAGACTTTTTTGGCCCAATAATTGTATGTGCAGCATATATTAGTGAAGATGATTTAGAAAGACTTAAGCAGTTAAATATCATTGATTCAAAAAATCTTAGTGATGAAAAAATTATGGAGCTTGCTAAAAATATTATTACTTTCATTAAATATAAAACCGTAGAGTGTGATAATAAAAGGTATAATGATTTATATAGTAAAGGTTATAATATTAAACAAATTTTGGCTATTATGCATAAAAAAGCTATTGATAGTTTTGGAGAAAATGGTAGTGTGGTAATTGATCAGTTTGTCTCTAAATCTGTGTTTGAAAAATATGTTAATTCTAAAGTTAATTATATTTTTGAAACTAAAGGTGAGAGTAAATACTTAGCTATTGCTACAGCATCAATAATAGCTAGAGCATTATTTATCAAAAGAATGGATGAAATTGCAAAAAAATTAGGTGAGTTAAAAATAATTTATGGAGCAGGTGTTGAATGTGATAGATTCGCACAAAAGCTTTTTAAAAAGCATGGATATAACCTAGAAAATTACATAAAAAAGAATTTTAAAAATTACGATAGGATAAAGGAGAATATAAAATGATTTCTAATGAGAAAGTATTAAAATTATTGAACGATCAAATGAACTTTGAGTTCTATAGTGCTCATATTTATTTAGGTATGGCAAGTTATTGTTCAGAGCAGGGACTTGATGGATTTGAAAATTGGTTCAAAGTCCAATATCAAGAAGAAGTTGCACATGCTATGAAGTTTTTTGATTTTATCAATTCAAAAGGTGGAAAAGCAATCATTGCAAACTTTGGCGAAGTAGAGAATAGCTTTGATTCTATTCTTGATGCTTTAAAATCAGCACTGCATCATGAAGAAGAAGTAACTGCAAGAATTAATTCAATTGCAAAAGTTGCTCTTGAAAATGCAGATTTAACATCATTTTCGTTCCTTCAATGGTTTATTGATGAGCAAATAGAAGAAGAAGAGTCAGTGACGAAAATCATTACTGATGTTGAACGTGTTGGAGGAGAAGGACTTTATTTAATTGATAAAGAACTTGCTGCTAGAGTGTTTACTCCAATTTCAGAAGGTGAATAATTAGTAGGATTTAAATTTTATTTAAATCCTTTTTTATGTAATTTTTAAAAAATATGTTATAATATTATAGTAATTTAAGGAGGTTTTTATGATATTTAATCTAGGTTTCTTATTAGGTATTATTCTTTATTCAATATATAGTTATTTTAAGGGTACATCAAAAATGATACTACATTTTTTTGTTTCAATTATTTCACTAATTATTGCAGTAGTATTAAATGATATAGTAGCAAGCTTATTATCAAAATATGTTAGTTTTTTAGATTTAGATACATCAATGGATATTATTTTAGGTTCAGAATATGTTTATTATAAAACAATTGCATTCTTATTAGTTTACTTACCATTTTCAATTATAATTAGTATTATTTTAGGTAAGTTCTACAAAAATGATAGATTTGAATTTGACTCAAAATTAGCTAAATTTAATATTGGTGTGTTTGTAGGGTTGTTCCAAATGATAATTCTTTTATCAATTGCTCTATCTACACCATATGCTATAGATTATTCAAATAAATTATCAACATCAGTTTCAAATACTGTTGGAGTTGGAACCTTAATGAACAAAATTAGTTATGATTATACTGAATATAATCAAATTTTAAGTGATAATCCAAATCTACCTGCTGATGAAATAAATATAATTGTTTTTGAAGAGATGATTAATGATAATTATACTAGTAAGAAAAAATTAAAAAATGTTTTAAAAGATTCATATTGGTATAATGACGAAATTGATGAATGGTTAAGTGAATAAAATATGCTTTAGCATATTTTTTATTATTGTGAGGTGACAATATGGATAGAAAATATACTTATGATATATTAGAATTTAATAAAGTTTTAGAGCTTGTAAGTAAAGAGGCACAGACTAGTTTAGCAAAAGAAGCAATTCTTAATTTAGAAGCTAGAGATGAGATTTCAACTGTGAACAGACTTTTAGATATTACCGATGAAGCTTATAGAATTCTTACTTATAGTGATACTATATTTTTTTCTGGAAAGATTGATATTAATACATATTTAAATCATGTAGAAAAGGATGGTTTTTTACAAGAAACTGATTTTATAGATATTTATAATCATATTTTTGTGGTAAAAAAACTTGCTAAATTTGAAAAAGAATTAGAAATTGATAATATTAACTATTTCAAATCACTGATAACTAAACTTACAATGCTTGAGGAACTAGAAGAAGAACTTTCTAGATGTATTGATATTGAAGGTAAGATTCGCGATAGCGCAAGTTTTGAAATAAGGAAGCTACGAAAATCAATTTTAAGTAAGGAAAATGAGGTAAAAAATAAAATTAATCAAATTATGGCAAGTAAAAAATCAATGCTTAGTGAACATATTGTTACAATTAGAAACAATAGACAAGTACTTGCTGTTAAATCAGAATATAAGCATGTATTTGGAGGACTTATTCATGATGAAAGTATTAGTGGACAAACTGTGTACATAGAACCAGATGTATGTGTTAGTTTAAATAATAGTGTAGTAGAACTTAAAAGTAAGTTAAATAATGAAATAGAAAAAATTCTTCGTTATTTATCTAGTTATGTAAAAAATAGAGTTAGTGAAATACGCACTAACTTGTATGTTATTAAGGAAATAGATTTAATGTTTGCTAAAGCAAAATATGCTAGAAAAATAGATGGATATAGAATAAAAATTGATGATGAAAAAGGTGTTAATTTAGTTGGAGCAAGACATCCTTTAATCGATAAAAGTGAAGTAGTATCCAACGATATTATTTTCAATGAAGATATCATGGTTATTACAGGAGCAAATACTGGAGGAAAAACTATTACTTTAAAGACTGTTGGTCTTTTTGCACTAATGAATCAGGTTGGGTTTTTTATAAGTTGTAGTATGGAAAGTAGTATTCCAATTTTTGACAAAGTCTTTACTCAAATGGGAGATAATCAATCACTTGAAAATAATTTAAGTACATTTTCTTCACATATTTTAGACTTAAAGTTTATTATTGAAAATGCTACAAGTAAATCTCTTGTACTACTAGATGAAGTTGGGAATGGAACAAACCCAAATGAAGGGAGTGCTCTCGCTATTGCGATTTTAGAAGAACTTCATAAAAGAGGAAGTAGAGTTATTGCTACGACACACTATAATGAATTAAAAGAGTATGCCACTTCAAATGATTATGTTTTGAGTGCGAGTGTTAAGTTTGATACAAAAAGGCTTACGCCTACATATAAACTTAATTTAAATAGTACAGGACTTTCGTATGCTTTAATGATAAGTGAACGATTGGGATTAAGTAAATCCATTGTAGATAATGCTCAAGATATTTTAGAAAACAATATGGATAAAAATATGAACTTACTTGAAAAACTAAATGCTCAAAAATTAGAGCTTGAAGAGGAAAAGAGCAAATTTGAATTAGAAAGAAAACAGTTTGAGTATAAGAAACATGAACTTGAATCAAAAGTAATTGAAATAGAACAAAGTAGCGAAAAGATTATTAAGCGTGCTAAATCTGAAGCTAATACAATTATTGATGATGCGCTAAAACAATCAGAACTAATGATTAGTACACTTTCAAAAGAGCAAAAACATCATGAACTTTTAAAGAGTAAGCAAAAATTAGAAGAACAAAAACACAAAGAAGAAGAATTAAAAAAACTTAGTGATAAAGAAATACTTGTTGGAGATGAAGTTTTAGTACTTCCTTTTGAATCAAAAGCTACTGTAGTTAAAAAGATTAACGATAAAGAATTTGAAATCAGCATGGGAAACATTAAGTCTGTTGTAAAAAAAGAGAATTTAATTTTTAACTATCGTAGTAAAAAAATTAAAAAGAATATTGTAACATCAAGTGTAAACAAAAGTGTAGCAACAATACTTGATCTTAGAGGATTTAGGGTAGAGGAAGCAAAAATTGAACTAGAACAATATATGGACAAAGTAAAATTAAGTAACCTTCCATTTGTTACAATAGTACATGGTTATGGTACAGGTGCTGTTAGAAATATGGTTATAGAATATTTAAAGTCTAGAAAATATAATTTTCGTAGTGGTGGAGCTGGAGAAGGTGGTAGTGGAGCTACTGTTGTTGAGTTTAAAAAATAGAAAAGTTTATCGCTCATTTATAATATATAGTGAGGGGACTGATAACCGTACAGAATAAGTAATATAATGTTGAACTTAGTTGTAACTATTTCACAGGCTGTTGGTAACTTAGAAATACAATTACTATATTACAATTTATATAGCAGGTAATATTACAAAAATCAAGGCCAATACTCAGAAAGTATTTTGTAAAATATGTAGAAAAATCTAAAAATGAAAATAAAAGATATTATTTATAAGTATAGAGAAAATTCTTTATACTTTTTTTCTGGGCATATACTTTGACTCTGTTACTCTAAAGTAGTATATTTAGATTATAAAAGGAGATGATTATTATGCTAAGAAAAATTGATGCTAATAAAATGGGAAGTGGAAATCATAATGGTATGAATAGTAAGTTTCATTTTTCTTTTGATCAATATTATAATCTAGATAACATGAATTTTGGAGTACTAAGAGTTTTAAATGATGATGTAATTGATTCCAATGTTGGGTTTGATATGCACCCTCATCGCGATATGGAAATAGTTTCATATATAATAGATGGAAAACTAACTCATAGTGATAATATGGGTAATGAGAGTACGCTAGGTCGTGGGCATGTACAATTTATGAGTGCAGGAACTGGAGTTTATCATAGTGAGCACAATTTGAATAGTGAATCATTAAGGCTTTTACAAATATGGATTATTCCAGATAAGAAAGGACATAGTCCTAATTATGGTGAATATCGTTATGAGTGGAAAGGTAGAGAAAATAAATGGCTACATATTGTATCAAGTAAAATTGGAGATGCTAATATAAAAGTCAATCAAGATGTAAATATGTATGCGCTAGTTTTAGAAAAAGGGAAACGAATAAGTTTTGAAGTAGATAGTAATCGCCAAGCATATTTAGTTCAAATTGATGGTGAGTCTATTATTAATAACATTAGTTTAAGTAAGTGTGATGCTTTAGAAATCATTGAAGAAAATATCAATATTGAAGTAGAAATTAATTCCCATTTTTTAGTAATTGAAATGCATAAGTAAGATATTTTACAATAAATTAGCAATCTAGTTGGTAGATTGCTAATTTTTGTGTTATAATTAAATAGTGAGGAGGTGGCCTATATGGACCAAGAAATGAAAAATTATCAAGATGGTTTAGAAAATGTTTTAGAAAAATACGGGAGAGATCTTGTAAAACAATATCAAGAGGGAAAAGGAGATCCAATCATAGGTAGGGATGATGAAATTCGTGAAATTACTAGAATTTTATCAAGAAAAACTAAAAATAATCCGGTACTTATTGGTGAACCTGGAACTGGAAAAACTGCAATAGTTGAAGGGCTTGCAAGAAGAATTGTTGCTGGAGATGTACCAAATGATTTAAAAAGTAAAACAATTTGGGAATTAGACCTTGCTTCACTTTTAGCTGGTGCTAAATTTAGAGGAGAATTTGAGGAACGTTTAAAAGCTGTTTTGAGTGAGATAAAAAAATCAGATGGAAATATTATTTTATTTATTGATGAAATTCATACAATTGTAGGTGCAGGTAGAGTTGATGGGGCAATGGATACTTCTAATATGTTAAAGCCAATGATGGCACGTGGAGAGATTCATGTTATTGGAGCAACTACATTAAATGAATATAGAAAATATATTGAAAAAGATGCAGCACTTGAGAGAAGAATGCAAAAAGTACTTGTAAAAGAACCAACAGTAACTGATACAGTTACAATTCTTAGAGGGCTTAAAGAAAGTTTTGAAATATACCATAATGTTAGTATTAGTGATAAAGCACTAATAAGTGCTGCTCATCTATCAAATAGATATATAGTAGATAGATTTTTACCTGATAAAGCAATTGATTTAGTTGATGAGGCTTGTGCAATTATTAAAGTGCAAATGAATTCAAATCCTGAAGAATTAGATATACTAAGAAGAAATATTATTGATTTAGAAGTTGAAAGAACTGCAATAAAAAAAGAAAAAGATGAATTTAGTAAAAAAAGAAAAAATGAAATTGATGAATTATTAAAAGATTTAAAGTCAAGAGAAAAAACATTAAATACTTTGTGGAATGAAGAGAAAAGTATAAATGATAAACTAAATCAAAAAAGACAAGATTTAGAAGAAGCAAAGTTTAAACTGCAAATTGCTCAAAATAATTACGATTTAGAAAATATTTCTAAATTAACTTATGGAATAATTCCAGAAATTGAAAAAGAGTTAGAAAATTTGAAAAATATGAATTCTTCTAAGCTGTTATCTGATGTTGTTAGTGAAGAAAACATTGCTGAAGTTATTTCAAGATGGACTAAGATTCCAATTAATAAATTAATTGGTAGTGAAAGAGATAAATTACTTTCACTAAATACAAATATGAAAAAAAGAATTATTGGTCAAGATATAGCAGTTGACTTAATTTCTGATGCAATTATTAAAGCAAGAGCAGGGATTAAAGATCCAAATCGACCAATAGGTTCATTTATATTTTTAGGACCAACAGGAGTTGGTAAAACTGAAGTAGCTAAAACACTTGCATTTGAACTATTTGATAGTGAAAAGCATATTATTAGATTTGATATGAGTGAATATATGGAGTCCCACTCAGTATCAAAATTAATTGGATCTCCACCAGGATACGTTGGGTATGATGATGCAGGTCAATTAACAGAAAAAGTTAGAAGAAATCCATATTCAATTATATTGTTTGATGAAATTGAAAAAGCACATAAAGATGTATTTAATATTTTGCTTCAAATTTTAGATGATGGAAGAATTACTGATTCTCAAGGGAGATTAATTGATTTTAAAAATACAATTATTGTTATGACATCTAACATTGGTAGTGAGTATATTTTAGACAATGAAGATAATGCAGATGCACTTGTTACTGCAGCACTTAGAAACTTTTTCAAGCCAGAGTTTTTAAATCGTATTGACGAAACAATTATTTTTAATTCTTTAAATAAAGATGTTGTTAATAAGATTTTTGATCGCATAGTAAAAGATCTTGAAAAAAGACTTAGTGATAAACATATTAAATTATCATTTAGTAAGGGAGCAAGAGCTTATATTATTGATAATTCTTATGATAAGTCATATGGCGCTAGACCATTGAAAAGATTTGTTTCTAGAAATGTTGAAACATTACTTGCAAAAGCTATTATCAATGAAGAAATTATTTTTGGAGAAAAAATTGAAATTGATTTTGAAAATGAACAACTAGTTTTAAAGAATAAATAAAAGTTATCAAATGCACCTTGCTGATTTCAGGGGGTGTATTTTTATATTCAATAGAAAAGTTACTGGTTATGTGATATGATAAAAATAAGAGGTGATAAAATAATGGAATGGAACTTAAATGCTTATTATATGGGTTTTGAAGATAAAAGCTTTAGTGAAGATTTAGAGTTTATTAAAACTTTTAGACCTAAGTTTACAATTGTTGTTGAAGGATTAAATGAGGACAAAAATCTTGAGGAAAAATTTTCTAAGTATATTAATGAATTATCTTCATTCATTAGTGTATATATCAAACTTGCTTCATTTGCAAGACTTAGTATTACTGTTAACAGTCGAAATAGTGTAGCAAAAAAGTATCTTGAACAAATTACCAAGTGTTATGACAATATTATTGATTTAATTGAAATTGCTGAAGAAGTATTGTGTAGTCTTGATTTTGATACTTTATTTGAAAAAGAAAAATTGCTAGAGTTTGAATATTATATTAATGAAATAAAAAAAAGTAGAGAGCATAAACTTTCTCCTAGTGAGGAAAAAATGGTTTCAATGCTATCAAAGTCAGGATCAACTGCTTGGTTACAATATAAGGACGAAATTATTAGTAATATGAAAATCGATTTTGAAGGTAAAAAGTTACCTTTATCAACAATTTTAACTTATGCTTATAGTGCTGACAAAGCATTAAGAAAAAAGTCATATGAAGCTGAACTAGCTTCCTATAAGTCTCATGAGGCAGGTATTAATGCTGCGCTTAATGCAATTAAAGGTGAAGCAATTACAATTTCTAAGCTTAGAGGTTATGAATCAGTTTTAGATATGACAATTAATGAGACAAGAATAACAATTAAAACATTAGATGCTTTAATTAGTGCAATTGAAAAGTCACTACCTGCTTTTAGAAAGTATTTTATTGCAAAAGCAAAATATTTAGGTAATTCTAAAATGCATTGGTATGATATGTATGCTCCTACTACTGAGACTTTAGAAGATGTTTCATATGAAAAAGCAAAACAAATAGTTTTAGATGCGTTTAAAGGCTATTCTGCAGATTTGCATGACTTTGCACTTAATGCTATGAATAATTCGTGGATAGATGTATATCCTAAAGAAGGAAAAACAAGTGGAGCATTTTGTTCTTCTTGTAAAACAATTGGAGAAAGTCGTATTTTACTTAACTATGGTAATTCAATTGGTGATGTTGGAACGCTGGCTCATGAATTAGGTCATGGCTATCACGCTTTGTGTTTAAAAAATGAGCATCTTTTAAATTCTAATTATCCAATGGTACTAGCAGAAACTGCTTCTAATTTTTGTGAAATTATAACTAAAAAATATTTACTTTCTATAGTAGATGAAGATACAAAACTAGCTATTTTAGAGACAGAAATCAGTGATATGGCTCAAGTAATTGTTGATATTTATTCTCGTTTTAATTTTGAAAAATCTTTCTTGGAAAAGCGAGAAGAAGGATATGTGAGTGTAGAAGAAACAAAGCAACTTATGCTAGATGCACAAAAGATAGCATATGGGGATAGTTTTGATCCAGATTTTTTACATCCATATATGTGGACTTGGAAACCACATTACTATAATGTAAAAGCAAATTTCTATAATTATCCCTATGCCTTTGGAGCATTATTTTCTAAAGGTTTATATTCAAATTATTTGAATGATAAATCTAGTTTTATTGAAAACTATAACAAACTTCTTGCTTCAACTGGTAAAAACGATGTAGTTGATGTGTGTATGTTAGCTAATATAGATGTAGAAAGTGTAGACTTTTGGACTAGTGCTTTAGAGGTTGTAGTAGCAGATATTGAAGAGTTTGTTAATCAATTAAAAATGTAGTATATATAATATTAATATAAACCTGACAGTTTATATTTGTGTTAAGAAGCAAATATACTTACAAACATAGCATAATTTGTACTTATAACTTTAACGAGAATGATTATTATCACTGTTGCATATTGTGTATTTGATTACAAAATCAAGTAATTATGAATTATATTTGCTTTTAAATGGACTGGCATTATTATCTGTTAGGGAATCACATTATAAATTATTAGAAAAACAATAGTAGTTTACTTGTGAAATAGTTATGTTTAAATGTAAACTACCATAATATTAAAAATCATGCCTAATATGGTATGATTTCTTTTTACTATAATAATTATATGTGGCCATAAATAAATTTATTGACTGAATTTTCTTTCTTATTTATCTAATTTTACTGTTAATATGATACAATATATTTAAGAAAAGAGGTATCATTATGAGAAAGAGTGAATTATCTCCAATGGGTTTTGGATTTATGAGACTACCAGTAAATGGAATGAACTTAAATAAAGATAAGATTTTTGAAATGTTTAAATATAGTATTGATAATGGAATAAATTATTTTGATACTGCATGGATATATCACCGTGGTAATTCTGAAAAAATATTAGGAGAATGCATTAAGAAATTTGATTGTAGAGATAGTGTTAATATAGCAACTAAACTACCATCTTATATGGTTGATAGTAGAGAAAAGATGGACTACTATTTTGAAAATCAATTGAAAAGATTAGATACAAATTATATCGATTATTATTTACTGCATGCAACTGATTTAAATATTTTTCTAAGGCTTGAAAAACTTGGAATAGTTGAATTTATGAATAAGTTAAAATCAAGTGGTAAAATAAGAAAGATGGGTTTTTCTTTTCATGGTAAAAAAAGTGATATTAAAATATTAATTGATAAATATGATTGGGACTTTATTCAATTACAATATAATATTTTAGATATAGAAGTAGAGGAGGAAATTGATTATGCTGCAAGTAAAAAGATGGAAGTATTAATAATGGAGCCACTTAGAGGAGGAATGCTTGCAAATGATATTCCTAAATCAGTAGAAAAGTTATATCAAGAAGATAATAGTTTTGATACTCCTGCGCAGTGTGCTTTTAGCTATGTTTTAAACAATAAAAATGTTACTTGTGTATTGTCTGCTATGAGTAATATAGATCATATTATAGAGAATGTAAGTTTAGCTTTCAAAATACAAAAAGATTCATTAAATGAAAATCAATTGAGATTAATAAGTTCTATTCAAAAAGAATATAAAAGTCTACTTCGTGTTGATTGTACTGGATGTGCTTATTGTCTTCCGTGTCCTGCTAAAATTGATATTCCTTCTGCGCTAAAGTCGCTAAATAATAAAAGTATGTTTGGTAAGTTAAATGCAATGAATTATCATTTTCTTACTATTGGTGCAAGACCAGAAAATAACAAGATTAATTTTGCTAGAAATTGTATAGAGTGTGGTAAATGTGAAAAAGTATGTCCACAAAGTATTGACATTATTAATCAGCTTAAAAATGTAAGTAGGGAACTTGAGGGGCCATTTACTCGTTTTGGATATAATGTAATTAAAATATTTAATAAAAATAAGTAGTATAGGAGGGGGTTGTGTGAGAATAGGGTATGCGTGTTTAACAGTGGGAATTAATAAACTTGATTCATATAAAACTTGCACTATTAAAAAATATAGCGAAGAAAATATTAGAGATATTATTGATTATAATTTAAATGTTCTTTTCTCAACTCTTAAATATAATGTAGAAAATAATATTAAGATGTTTAGAATAAGTTCTGATATAATTCCACTTGCAACGCATCCTATTAATGAATTTAATTGGGTGGATGAATTTAGAGAAAAAATGAAATTAATAGGTGAATATATTAAAGCAAATGATATTAGAGTTTCAATGCACCCAGGTCAATATACAGTTCTTAATTCTATTAATGAAGATGTTGTAAATCGTGCAGTACTAGATCTTGAATATCATTGTAAGTTTCTTGATAGTTTAGAAGTTGATGCTACTAATAAAATTATTCTTCATATCGGTGGAGTATATGATAATAAATTAGAGGCAATGAGAAGATTTGAAACTAAGTACTTTAAACTTAATGAAAATATTAAAGCTAGGCTTATTATTGAAAATGATGACAAGCTATACAATATTAAAGAAGTATTAGAAATTTCATCTAATACTGGTATTCCTGTTGTATTTGATAATTTACATCATGAAATAAATAATAGTGATTTATATACTGAAGTTAAATGGATAGAAAAATGTATTGAAACTTGGAAGAAAAAAGATGGAAAGTGCAAAATACATTATTCAAATCAAAATCTAGATAAGCGAGTTGGAGCTCACTCTGATTTTATATACATTAATCAATTTCTAGAGTTTTGCAATAGAATTATGCATCTTGATGTAGATATTATGCTTGAAGTTAAAGATAAAAACTTATCTGCAATAAAATGTATAAATTGTACTAGTATCCAAAATAAAAAAGTTTATGAAAAAGAATGGGCTAGGTATAAATATGTTATACTTGAAAGAAATCATAATATCTATAAGGACATAAGAAAATATTTAAAAACTAATGACTTTAATTCTAAGCATTTTTATCTATTAATAGAAAAAGCAATGAGTACAAGTAATACAGATGGTGGATACCTTAATGGATTTGATCATGTTTGGGGCTACTTTAAGAAAGTTTGTACTGATAGAGAAAAAGAGATGTATAAGAAAAAACTTGAAGCATTTAATAATGAAGAACTTAAAGCTAAAAGTATGAAGAACTTTTTATATAAAATGGCAATTAAATATGAAAGTAAGTATTTACTTGATTCTTATTATTTTGAATTTTAAAGCGATTTTATAAAGTTGGATTAAATGCTGAAAAATAGATGTTTTGAAAACTTTAATCATTAATTAATAATAAATACCACACACAGTTAAAAACTTGTTATTATTATATAAGATATATTTGGCAATAAGATTTTTACAATATTATTGTTTTCTTCAATATAAAATGATGAAATTATAATATATAAGTGTTATAATAAGCATAAATAATAAATATTAATTATAATTATATTTTATTATTACTATTAAAAATTATTAAATATTATGATTAGTAGAGGTGAATGTATGAAAATGGTAAAGTTTAAGATTAATATATATTCAGATTATATTATGAATTGTGAATGGAAAAAAGAAGTTACAAAGTATATCCAAAGTACAATGAATACAATAGATAGAGAGTTATCAGTTAATTTTGTTGGGAATGTTGCAGATGTACAGTTTCAGTTATCAAATAGAACATATTTATTTAAACTGCATTTTAATGATGTATCATTTCAAGATGTAATAGAGAGTGAACGAGAGCGTGGTGTAAATGTTTATAACTATTATTGCTTGAAATATCCTTCACAATATCGAAATATAGAACTAGATTATAATAATTTAGCGATTGGAGAAGTAAAGTGTGACAAAACTCAAAAATTCTTAAAATTTATTATTGACAAATCAAGTTATATTAATGAAGTAGACAAAGTTAGACTTGATAGATCATTATATTCAGCAAAAAACTTTAAACATCATGTGATGTATGTAGGAAAAACAAAATTTTTAGATTTAACTTCAGGGTCTAAATACTATGTAGATACTAACATTAGATATATATGTGCTATTATGTATTTGAGAGCTCTAGATTATATGTTAGAAAAATACTATTCTGTTGAATTTATTGAAAGATACAAGTATTTATTTGAAATAATGAATGTGTATAACCCACAGACAATCTATGATGAAGGAGAAGTAGATAAAAACTATATAGGGTTAAGTGGTTTTACAAGGTTTAATCAAAGTATATATGAAATAATGAAAAATGTTTTTCAAGTAGATAATAAGATTAGAGATATCGCTCGAGATGCAGAAAATAGATATTTTTTTAATGCGAGTGAAAGTGCTAAGAAACTGAATGGAAGAGTACTAATATTAACTGTAATTACAGTAATGATTTCATTATTATCCTTACTATCTTCAATACTACTTCGCTAACTATTTAGTTTTATATATTGTAATATTATAATGTATAATGAAAGTAAAATTGACCTATAAATATTTTTTGATATGTTGTAATTTTTTGAAATTATTATTTATTGTGCTAAAATTGTAATAAGAAATATATATACTTTAGGAGGTAATTATGAAAAAGATTGAAGTTTTTGATTATGCAAAAGAAATTTTGGAGGGAGTTAAAAATGGAGTTTTAGTTACGACTAAAACTAATGAAAAAGTTAATACAATGTCAATTTCTTGGGGAAGCTTAGGAATTGAATGGAATAAGCCAATTTTTATTACTTTTGTTCGTGAAAACCGTTTTACTAAAAATCAATTAGAAGAACATGGTGAGTTTACTGTTAACATTCCTATCGGTGACTTTGATAAAAAAATTATTGGTTACGCTGGAACAAAGTCTGGGTTTGATGTAGATAAGGTTAAAGAACTTGGTCTTACTTTAGTTGATGGTGTTTGTGTTGATGTGCCGAGTATTAAGGAACTACCCCTTACTCTTGAATGCAAGGTTATTTATAAGCAAATGCAAGATAGTGATGAAATAACTGAAGAAAATAAGAAAGCTCATTACCCACAAGATGTGGATAGTAGTCATTACGCTGCGAATATGGATTATCATATTGCATATTATGGTGAAATTGTTAATGCATATATTATTGAAAAATAAATTATATGTTATGGAGGGGTAGTTATGAAAGATGATTTTGCAAAACATGCTAATAAATGGGATACAGAACAAAGAATTAGTAGGTCAAAAGAGTTTTCTGAGATTATAAAAAGCTTTTTACATGATAAAAAATATAGTTCTGCTATGGAGTTTGGTGCTGGAACAGGTCTAATTAGTTTTAATATGTTAGATATTTTTGATAAGATTGTTTTAGTTGATGTTTCTGAGGCAATGCTTGCAGTTGCAGATGAAAAAATAAAGTTAAATAATATTTCTTCTGTAAAAACTATGAATATTGATTTAAGTACAAATAGTATAGAAGAAAAGTTTGATGTCATATATACTTCACTTGCAATGCACCATGTTGAAGATTATAAGTGTATGATAAAAGCATTAAAAGATCACTTAAAAGCTGGTGGAGTGTTTATTATAATTGATTTAGAGGATAAAAATACTTTATTTCATAAAAATAAAGATATTGATAAAGAACATAGTAAAGATCATTTTGATGGTTTTAATCAAGAAATTTTATATGATTATTTTGATGAAATTGGTTTTAAAAATATTGTTGGTGAAAATAAAAGTGTTAAATCTGAAGTGGGTGAAATTTCGCTTTTGTGTATGAGCGCAGTTAATTAAAATTATTTGTTAGGAGAAATTTATGAATACAATTAATATAAGAAGAAGTATTAGAAGTTTTAATGGAGTTGAAGTTGAGGATGAAAAGGTTTTGGAATTGTTAAAAGCAGGAATGCAAGCACCATCTGCTATGAATCAACAGCCTTGGGAGTTTGTTGTTGTAAGAGATAAAAATGTTAGAGAAAAGCTTTCTGAAATTAGTCCATATGCTAAACCAATTGTTCTAGGAAGTGTGGTAATTGTTCTTACGATTAATAATAATAATGTAAAGGTAGTTGGAAAACAAGATCAGGATATGGGTGCTTGTACTCAAAATATTTTACTTGAGGCTGTAGAACAAGGTTTAGCAGCAGTTTGGATAGGTGTTAAGCCCGATGTTGAACGTATGAATATAATTAGTGATGTTTTGTCTTTACCAGATAATATTGAACCTTTTGCTATTATTGCAGTTGGATATTCTGATGTGGAAAATAAATTTATTGATCGTTTTGATAAAGAGAAAATACATTTTGATAAATATTAAAATGTTGCAAAAAATAATATAAAGTTTGGCTATCTAATGTTATAACTAATAAATTTTATAGTATGAAAAGAAGCTGTTAAATTTATAATTTTGGGTAAATTTGTAGTCATTTATAATTAAATATGATAGAATATAATTAGATGAAACAGGAGGTGTTATGATGGCTAAAGTTATTACAGCTGATGAATTTGCTGCAATGGATAATTCTAAATCTATTTTAATTGATTTTTATGCAGAGTGGTGTGGACCATGTCAACAATTAGGACCTATTTTAGATGAAGTAAGTGGAGAAGTAGATGTTCCTATTTATAAAATTAATGTTGATGATCCAAGTTCAAAAAAGCTTGCAATGCAAAATAAAGTTATGTCGATTCCTACAATGGTAATGTTTAAAAATGGAGAAGCTACTGCTACTACAGGTTTTTTAGGAAAAGATGATTTAATTAAATTTATTAACAATAATAAATAAGACTTTGATTAGGAAAGTAATAAGTTAAGTGATTTATAGAAAGTCAATGATGATGGAAATTTGACAATTACTATTTATGAAATAACGCCTATGAGTTAATAGAAGAAAACAGAATGTGATTAGAACTATTCGTTATCCGCGTTAAGGAGTTGAGAGTGTACTTTTGTACAAATTAAGGTGGTACCGCGAATAATTTCGTCCTTATATATTATTTTATATATGGACGTTTTTTTTAGGAGGAAAAGATGGATTTAAGAGATTTAACAAGAGAATATGAAAGTTTAGTAGGACAGGTCATAGAAGTTTCTGGTTGGATTAGAAACAATCGTGATCAAAAAGAGTTTGGATTTATTGAATTGTTTGATGGGACAGCTTTTGGATCAATTCAAGTCGTTTATGCAGAAGAAAATCTTTCAAATTTTAGTGATGTAAGTAGGTTTCGTGTAGGTAGTGCTCTTGAAATAAAGGGAGAAGTAATTATAACTCCAAATGCCAAACAACCATTTGAAATTAAAGCTGTTGAAGTTATACTTTGTGCTGATTCAGATGAAGATTATCCAATTCAACCAAAGCGTCATAGTAGAGAATTCTTGCGTGAAAAAGCACATTTAAGAGCTCGTACTCAATTATTCAATACAGTTTTTCGTGTTAGAAATGAGTTGACAATTGCTGTGCATAAGCATTTTCAGGATAATGGATTTATCAATTGTCCAGCACCAATTATTACTAAAAGTGATGCAGAAGGTGCAGGAGAAATGTTTGGTGTAAGTGTTCTTGACCCTAAAACTTTACCTATAGACGATAAAGGTGAGGTGGACTATAGTAAAGACTTTTTTGCTGGTAGAAGTAATTTAACTGTTACAGGACAACTTGAAGCTGAAGTTTATGCTCTTTCTTTCAAAAAAACATATACATTTGGGCCAACTTTTAGAGCAGAAAATTCTAATACAAGTAAGCATGCTGCAGAGTTTTGGATGATAGAACCTGAAATGGCATTTGCTGATAATGAAGAAAACATGCGTGTTGCAGAAGCATTTGTTAAAGGGGTTATTAGCCATGTTCTTGATAAATGTCAAAAAGAATTAGAGTGGTTGGATAATTTTGTTGAAAAAGGTTTAGTTCAAAAATTAAGAGATGTTGTTGAGAAAGATTTCTTAAGAATCACGTATACACAGGCTCAAGAAATTTTAGAAAATGCTAAAGTTGACTTTGAATTTCCAGTAGGTTGGGGAAATGATCTTGCTAGCGAACATGAAAGATATTTAACAGATGAGCACTTTAATGCTCCAGTATTTGTTACAGATTGGCCTAAAGATATGAAAGCATTTTATATGAGATTAAATCCAGATGGTAAAACAGTAGCAGGGATGGATTTACTTGTGCCACGAGTAGGAGAGTTAATTGGAGGAAGTCAACGTGAAGAACGTTACGATCATTTAGTTGCTCGTATGGAAGAAATGAATATTCCTAAGGAAGATTTATGGTGGTATTTAGATTTAAGAAAATATGGAGGATGCTATCATTCAGGATTTGGACTTGGGTTTGAGCGACTTGTAATGTATGTTACAGGTATTGAGAATATTAGAGATGCTCATCCTTTCCCAAGAACACCTAGAAATTGCGAATTTTAATATGGAAAGAATACAAAAAGTTATAGCACACAGTGGTTTTTGTTCTCGAAGAAAAGCTGAAGAACTAATTAATTCTGGAAAGGTTTTTCTTAATGGTGAAAAAGTTGTAGGACAAGGAGTGAAAGTCGGTAAGTCTGATGTTATTACAGTTGAAGGGAAATTAATTGTAAGAGAAGACCCAGTTTATTATGTACTACATAAACCGAAAGGGTTTTTGTGTTCTACGGTTAGTGAGAATGGAAAACCTTGCGTACTAGATATTTTAGATGACGTTAGTGAACGAATTTATCCAATTGGAAGACTTGATTTTAATACGAGTGGTTTATTACTTCTTACAAATGATGGAGAGTTTGCAAATCTAATGATGCATCCAAGCCATAAAATAGCTAAAAAATATACTTTGAGGTGCCGAGGTAAGCTTAGTGGTCCTGATATTTTTAAGTTAGAAAATGGAGTTGAAATTGATGGGTATAAAACAAAGCGTGCTAAGGTTAAGGTAAAGAAGTATGATCGCATGAAAGATGATACACTTTTAGATATTACTATTTATGAAGGAAGAAACCAGCAAATTAGAAAGATGTTTTTAAATATAGGTCATGGAGTTAAACAACTAAAAAGAATTCAATACGGTAGTATGAATTTAGATGGTTTAGCAGTTGGGCAATACCGTAAAATAAAGATTCGTGAACTAAAAGAGTTAAATAATCTTGCTAAACTTGGAGATAATAAAAAGAAATAATAATAAAAGATGAACTAGTATTCATCTCAGACTGTAGACAAAAAGTATTGCTATTTATCCTATGTGGATGAATTCCAATGCTTTTGTTATATTTATATGCATATTTCACTAATATTGCCTATATGCTC
>JBKEBI010000037.1:0-15791 GCA_047973085.1 Bacilli bacterium
ATATTATACCAAGTAGAAGTAGAAATTTTAAGTGAATAACTAACAAAAAGACTCAATATTGCAATTTGTTGAAAACTCAAACATTAAAAAAGACCATCGACTACTTTGTCGACAGTCTGAAGCCACTGCATACACAGTGGCTTTTCTACTATTAACTCTCTTTATTTTTACTTTCATTATATAAAAATCCTATTTTCTTAGCTACTTCACTAGAAATATTTCTCTCTTTATATAATATATGAAATTCATATTTTATATGTACTTTATTATAACAAAAGTTCAAATAAATAGCTTGCTATTCTTGTATTAACAAGTAATAGCTTTTATTAAATAGCAAAATACTCTAAAAATAACTTAATAAGACTAAATATAAAATCTAAAATTTCCATTTGTAGGCCTCCTTCCTTATTTTAAATATTTGTACTTATAATAAACAAGAACATAATCATATTTTATATCATTTTTGTTTTATTGTCAATATTAACTAAACTATTAGAATAACTATATACTTTTTATAAATATTGTAACTACATTTGTTTTCTAATAAGAATAAAATAAATTATGAAATGGGGTATTAAGATAAACCTATACGTATAACTATCGTAAAAAAAGGATTCACACTAACCCTAGCATGAACCCCAAATATAAATATTTTTCTAAAAAATAAACTTTGAACATTTTTATCTAAATTTACAAATTCAATTTGATTTTTATTATGAATTATATCAATTAATTCAAGTAGTAGTAAATTTTTAAGCTTATAGAATTAATAATTATTTAAATTTTACTATATACAATTATGTTATATTTAATTTATAAAAATAGCATAGTGACACTTTATGAAAAATTGGTCTTAGTATAAAAATATTTTTATTGTATGCTAACACAATTACAAAACTGCTTTAAATGCTTATTCGCTGTGAAATTTAATAAATAAGGAGATTATATGAATATTTATGTTGGTAATGATAAAGAATATCAAACTATTCAAGCAGCAGTTGATAGTTTGGGAGAAGTTATTTATGAAGATACTCATATTTATGTTGACTCAGGAATTTATAAGGAATATGTAAAAATGAGAAATAAACGTGGTTACACAATAACGATCAGTGGTTCTAAAGATGGCGAATTGACAAATGTAAAAGGATTTGAAATACTTGATGTAAATTTGTATGGAGTGATACAATTACCGATGAACAAGCAGTAGTTAGATTTTCTAGATGTAATTATGCTTCTTTAGACAATCTTATTTTTGAAGGAAAGGCAAGAGAAGGAAATAACGGGCAAGGAATTTATACAGTAGAATTTGATGGTTCTATTGGAGCAATTCATAACAGCTATTTTAATAACCAGCTCACTTGTATATATGCTAAAAATGGCTCACAAATTAGAGTAGATGGAAATAATACTCATTCAAATAACCCAAGTAATTATTTTTTATTTTCTCAATCTGCTATTATTCATTATTTAGGAGGTGTTTCCTTACCTAGTGGAACTACTAATAAGGAATATAAGGCTGGAAGAATTTTTACTTAGTTTATGTATAACATTTTAGTAACTTTGCAAAAGGAATGATTTGTTTTATAATCATTCCTTTTGTTTTGTAAAATTAAAAATTATTTATAATTACTTAATACAAATTTATTTTTTTTTGTAAGATTAATAATAAAGTTACCTTCTCTTATATATTTTTTTCATTTTTTTACTATATTTTATCTTTTCACTTTTATTTACCTTACTATTAAAGTACATTTGTGTATCTATATACTTATGATATTCTTTTAAAAGTAATTCACTTACATTATTTTTAACATAACATCCATCTTCATCCTTATGAGTACAATCACGATACTTACACTTCTTAGACAATTTAATAATCTCATTAAAAAATGTACTTTCATCATTTTCAACCCAGTTTATAAAAGTTCTCATACCTGGAATGTCTATAATGTTGAACTCCCCTATATTAAAAAGCTCACTGTGTGTTGTTGTATGCTTTCCCAAATTACTTTTGCTATTTACTTCCTTTGTCTTCATTACCTCTTCACCTATTAAAGTATTTAATAATGTTGACTTTCCAGCACCACTTTGTCCAATAAATATACTTGTCTTATAATTTGTTAAAAGTAACTGAAACTTATTAATGTTTGCTCCTGTTATACTACTTAAAGACATAATGTCGATATCAGGAAATTTATTTTGCCAATATTTAGTATTAATATCATTTAAATCATTTTTTGTAAAAATAAGTATTGTGGGAAAGTTCTTAGTAAAAGTTAATATAGAGTATAATAATTTTTCATTAACATTGTCACTTGGCATAAAAACTACTGCTGAATCTATATTTGCGGCGATTACTTGATTAGTTACTCTTCTATCAACAACTTTTCTTTCAAGCTTATTTTTTCTCGGTAAAATTTTTACTATAATATTTTCATTTATTAAAACCCAATCACCAATAGTTGGTATATCATCATACATGTACATTTTATTAAGAATAATACAATCTACTTTACTATTTGCAGTTTGAACTTTAAACAATCCCTTTACAACCTTTACAACCCTTCCTAATTCTCCATCTAAATTACATTCTTGAACATAAAAGTCAATTATTTCATCATACCCATACCTGCATAATTCTTCGTTCATAATACCTCCCTATTCATAATACACTAATTGAATTATCAAATGTCTTTTATTACTATATGATATTTATTATAATTATATTTGATTTTAACTATATATTTCAATCATCTACTTTTAAAGAATACCACTAAAATTGTTAATATTAATATACCAATTCTTGATACAGTACCACCTTACTAGATTTAACAACAATATCAATTAACACACAATTTTATTTTATCAATTATATAAATTCTTTTGTAAGAACTTATATATTATAATTATAACTACGCTACCTAATACTGTATAAATTATCATAGCAACTTTAACGCCAATTACTTCAGAAATAAAACCAGCTACAAAAGTTGAAAAAGGTAATGGTAAAAGCATGATAGATCCTAAAACACCAAATACCAAACTTTGCTTTGATATCTCTATTTCTTTTTGCAAAAATGTTATAAACCTAATTCCTACTATAACACCTGCTATACCTAAATAAAACATTGATGAATTATAAATCAGCATGAATACTATCAAGTTATATTTAAAAAATATTAAATATATTGGTAAAAGGGATAAAAATAGTAATATTGAGGTTAAAATAAAAGTATAATGTTTTATATTGGTTTCTTTTAATCTAGTGTTAAAAATACTTCCAACACCTCCACCCAAAATACAAATACTTAGTCCCATAGACATATAGTTTATATTAATGTCTATTTCACTAGAAAAAAGTCCAGGTAAAAAAAGTTCATCAATTGGGCTAATTGCTATATTGTAAACTAGAAAAATCATTATTATTGCTCTTAACTTTTTATTTTTGTATATAAAATTTATAGCGTGAAGCAAATTTTTTATTAATCCAAATTCATAGTCAGAAGTTGATAATTGAATCTTTTCTAAAATAGTTTCCATAAGTGCAGAAATTAAAAATGATATTCCATTGATAATTAAAATTATTTTAAATCCAAAACTATCATACACAAAAATTCCTATTATAGGTGCTAAAAACATAGATAATTGGTCTAGAAACTCCTTTTTAGAGTTTAATTCAAGCAAATCATTAGGAAATTTATTAGAAACATATAAATTGGAGGAAATGCTAAACACTACATTCATAATTTCTAATAAAACAAACAGTATCACTATAAAAATAAATGATTTTTCATTAAGCAAAACACTTAAAGTCAAACATATTACACTCGATATAAAATCGCTTAATATCATAGTTATTTTAGGAGAAATATTCTTTAAATAATTACCAGCTATAGGTGATACAATTACACGAGCGCATAATATTAAAGTAAATAGCAAGCCTAACTTTACATATCCAAATTCTTGATCAATGAAATATAGCGAAACTACAGCAAGTAATATTGTATTCCCAAAAAAGGAAACAAACCTTGATATTAAAAAATTAATCTTATTCATGAACACCTCTCATTAAATATACTGATACAATTCATTTATATTGTCAATACATATAGTTTTATTTATTTTAAATAATTCAACAGCATATTTACCATAATATTTATCTCTGCTTATTAGGTACTCAAGTCCATATTTATTAAGGTTGGTGATATTATCAGTTTTTTCAAATAATAAACTACATTTTCAGTTTCTAATTTTAGATTTCTCTTTATTCTTACAACTCCAAGTTCAGTAGTATGAACACTATCAATATTATTAATTAGTTGTTTCATTTTTCAACCTTCTTTTGTGTGCTTTTAATTTCTTTATTGCCCATTCATAGTGACTAGATGTGGCACTTACAAAGTACGATCCAAGAGTACTACCTCCTACCCAATCAAAACTATCTTTTGTAAATAATTCCTCACTTGTAAACTTCTCAACTAATTCTAAAATATCATTATGTGATTTTATAAATATTTGTTTAGCTTTATCTAAATCTGTTTGTTGATGTTTCTTCCAAAACTCAACATTCATATCACCATATGTTTTCCAATTATACGGACTAGGTAAAAATGATACTTTATTTCCCTTTAAATTATTTTGTACCCAATTTAATACAAGTTGATGCCATTCATATAAATGAATATAAACATCTCTTAAATTTTTATCTCTATTCCAATGTGCCTCACACTTCCTTTCATCATTTGAGAAATCAAATGGTTCATTTAATTCATTTTCTGACATAGTTTTTATTAATTCATTCAGTTTATCATAATTAGTTAATGCATTTTTAATTAAATCTGCTTTTGTTGTTGCTCTAGCCATATTTTAGACCTCCTCTTAAATTATAGTTTAAGTATAGCAATCATATGCTGACATCTTATGTCAACTTTTATTTTTTAAATATATTTTATATGCTTCTTTCCTAAGAATTTCTTTTAAATGTAATGGTTCAATAACTTCTACCATATCTCCAAATGAAAGTAAATAGCTTACAAGATAAGAATCTTGTGGCATAGTTGCAGATACTATTAAATCCCCATTTTCTTGGACAGTTATTTGCATATTTGCAAATTCATCATAAACTCTATATGCTATTGTTTTAGAAAAGTATAAAATTATTTTGTCATATTTAAAAGTTTGTTCATAGTCTATTCTTGGATAAGTAGTAGGAATAAATATTTCTTTAGTTAATTTTATTTCAATAATTCTATTAAACTTGAAAAGTCGAAAATCTTTTGATTTACTACAATAACTTTTAATATACCATTCTTTAGATTTATAAAAAAACTTTAGAGGATTAATATTTCTTTTGCTTTTAATACCATAAGAATTAACATATATAATATCAATACAAATATTATTTAAAATAGCATGCTTTATTAGTTCAAACTTTTCATTATCAAAAGTTGTATGTCCAAAGCGAGAAAAATCCACTTCAAACCAGCTATCATACTTAACGTTAAATAATGATGATATCTTAGCAAGTAATTGTTGATTATTAATATTACCAGTAGCAGCCAAACTTTGCAGTGATGACAACATTTCTTTCTTCTCAACTTCAGAAAAAATAATTTTGTCTAATGTGAAACCATCTAGTAAAGATATTCCACCATTTCTTTCTGATTCAGTGTAAATAGGAATTCCTGCTGCACTAAGTACATCGATATCTCTGTAAATTGTTCTAACTGAAACTTCGAATTGTGATGCTAATTCTTTTGCAGTGACTTGTTTATTATTAATCAAATAATATACTATTTCAAATAATCTGCTTTTATTCATATTATCACCTCGTGTATTATATACATTATATCATATTGAAAAGAAGTAATATTTAATAAATATATTTAATTCATATAATTTAAAACCACTGCTATCGCAGTGGCCCTTTTATTCTTCCTCTTCTTTATCTTTGTTTCTGTTGTATGATAAGAACGTTACTTTTTCTGCTACAACTTCACTTGCAGTTCTTTTCACATCTTCATACACATAACTTCTTGTTTGCAGTCTTCCTTTAACTCCTATAAGATCACCTTTCACACAATACTCTGCTGTTGACTTAGCAATGCCCTTTCGTGTCAAGGTTATGTAGGTTTTTAATATTTATTATTATGATATACATATATAACTATTTAAAATATAATCTAAAATAGTAATAATTAAACAAATGAACCTAAATCAGTTTCAATTGTTTTATGTATCTTTTTGTACATTGTCTTATAAATAATTTCTATTTTACAATTAATTTTTTGAAATATTTCTTCTGTATTATCATTAGTATATTGTATTTTCAAATCAGATCCTACATTTAGTTTGAAATGTGTATCTGACTTAAAAGCGAAAAATCTAAAACCAGATACATTGGTTTCATACACTTTTACTGTATCACCATTATAAGTTGCATTAACCATATTGACTTTTTTATCGTTTATAAAAATATTGATTATTTCAATATTTTTATTTGAGTCATTTTGAATAAGCAAATATGAAATATTTTCACCATCTCTTACAGTAAACTTCTTCATGATTTTGATTCTTTGATTAAATAATATCTTACTATATAGTAAACTTGTTATTGATATGATAAGAGCAAGTAATGCAATAAGTAAATTTGGATTTTTCAAAATTTTGTTTGATAATGGGATTACATATTTAATAAAAACATAATTTATAATAATAGCACCTAGTGTAATTATAAATGAAACTGCTATTATTAAAGTAACAATATTTAATAATTTATTGTTTTTTTCCTTATTCAACTGAGTCAGTATAATAAGTAAAACAAATTCAATAATTAACCATATCCATAATTCCATTATTTTACCTCTCTTTTATTTGTGACTACAAATAATTATTTATTCTTTTAGCCAATTCTCTTATTACCGGAACCGACACAGAATTACCTATCTGCTTATACATTTGTGTGTCACTAACAACAATTTTAAAATCTTCGGGAAATCCTTGTAATCTCAGTCCTTCTCTTGGCGTTATTTTCCTAGGATTCTTACCATCTTGATATATTAGAACCTCTGAACCATCTTTATAATATCTTGCAGATATTGTACTTGTATATTCGCTATAATCATAAAATAATGAGTACCCAAAACCATTGCCCTTTTTTTTATGTTCCTCTTTTCTTCTTTTGTGACCATTCCATAAAGTATCAGATATTGTATATTTATCAGAGACATTATCCTCCAAAATATTTCCAACTCTTGTTTTTAAATAAAGTGATAACGGAAATTCAAATTTTCTTCTCTTGTCCCTAACACATACAATATAAAGTCTTTCTCTATTTTGAGGGACTCCAAATTCTTTTGAATTTAAAATACAAGAAAAAACATTATATCCTATTTTATTTAATTCAGCTTCAATTGTTCTATAAGTATCTCCTCTATCATGATTAAGTAAACCCTTTACATTTTCTAATAACGCTACTTTGGGTTTATGATACTTCATTATTTTTATTATTTTAAAAAACAAATTTCCCCTATCATCTTCAAATCCTTTTCTTTTACCAGCAATAGAAAATGGTTGGCATGGAAAACCGGCTAAAAGTAATTCATGATTTGGTATATCTTTTTCTTTTATTAAATTAATATCTCCATATGGAACATCTCCATAATTAGCAATATATGTTTCTGTAGCATATTTATCAATTTCTGAACTAAATACACATTCATGACCTAATTCATCAAATGGAATTCTTATTCCACCTATACCTGCGAATAAATCAATATATTTTGCCATATTATCTATCCTCCCAATACGTAAGTATTTCGGGTATCGAAACCAAAAAGTATTCTTCAAATGAAATTACATTATGAAAAATAGATAGCTGTTCTTTAACATTTTGCAATGTAACTAAAACAATATTATGATGAGCCATTTGCTGTATTTTATTTGATGATATTTTTTCATCTACAGTTAGTAAATATATATTAGGAAGGTTCGATCTTTGCACTTCTTCTACAACTTCTTGCCATCTTTCTCGTAAACTTGTTTTCATACTACCTACAATACATTTATTTCTAAATTGTGTAAATGATTTTTGATTAGGTAAAATAGAATCTACAACTTTCCCTAGACCCATTTCAGAAAATCTAACTTTACCTATTTTCGTTTGTGAATCATATGGATAATTCAAATATTCGTATAACTCATATATAATAGATTCGAAAGTTTTACCTGATCTACTTCTCCTAGAATTAGTGTTACTTAAAGATAACTCATATAAATATGGGTAGATAGTTGCTGCATAATTGCTGAAGTGTGAATTTACATACTCATCAATTCTTTCACTTGAAAAATCTAATTTTGATATTCCTTTAACTGCATTTTTCAAAGCTTCCTTACTAACATTTAATTCACTTCCTAGATATAATATTACCTCTCTATTAAAATTGGCTTCTTCAAATAAAAAATAGTCATAAGACTTTTCTCTAAGGTAAACAATTAATTCAGAAATATTTTTAGATTCAATATATTCTTTAATAACATTTCTATGTTCATCAAAAATAATATTTGCAGTTTCTACCGCAGAACTTATATTTTTTTTTCTAAGTTCTTTTATAATTTTATAAAAATCCTCTTTATCTTTTTGATTTAATCTAATATATTCCATATTTACACCTCATATTAATTATACCAAAATTCTTTTTTTATTTCTATAACTTTGCGATTTTATAAATTATTTATAATAAAACCTACATTTGTATGACATCTATACCCCTTTCCATAAAATACAATCAATAAAATCAACCTCATATTCTACATTAGAATTTTTAAAGTTTCTATCTACTGCTAACGTAATATTTAACACGTCTGTACTATTATCTGTTTGTTTCACTTCGGGATTTCTTACAAGTCTTCCTACAATTACAACATTATTCATTCTTTTCTCCTTTCAAAATAAAAACTTAGAAATTTAAGTTTTTCTAAGTTCATTTTATCAAATAAAATTGGTAATTATAAGTGACTTTTGTCACTACTTTAATATGACAATTATTGTGAAATAATAGCTGTTGTTCTATTTTCTTCATTAAATAATTTCTTTGCATAATCAAGCATCATATCAAAAGTTAAATTCTCTAAACCTTCAAGCATCTCATCTAATTCATAATCATTTACAAAAGAGTCAACTATGACTCTAAAGAAACTATCAATTGAGTTAAAAGTTCTTATATTTGAACCAACAAGCTTTTTCTTATATCTATTGAATGCTTCTTCACTTACTTCCGTATTAAGCACTTGCTCAATTAATTCAAAAAATTCTGCTTCACCATAAACATCACTACTTATCATTGCAAACCCAGTTGTATCAAGTTCAGAATAAGAAAATGCTGGATAAATTCCCTTTTCACTCAGTTTTTCAAAATTTGGAGAAGTTTTTCCAAATAATAGTTTTAAGTATATATTTATTGCCGAATCTCTAATTGGGTCATAAAATAAAACATCGCTTTGTTTATATCCAACAGCACACTTGCTCAAATTTACATCCATTACTGCTTTACTTTCAGTTTTATAAACTTCAATATCTTCAGTGCTGATATTATATACAGTATCATCATTTTCAATACTAGAATAATACTTCATAATTAATTCATCTGCTTCTTCTATTTCAAAATTTCCAATTACAGTAACTATTAAATTTCTTGGGTGGTAAAAAGAATTATAACATAAATATAAATCTTCTTTAGTAATCTGATTAATTGACTCTATAGTTCCACCTATGTCTATACTTAATGGATGATATTCATATAAATTTTTTAATATTTCATAATACAAAATCCAGTTTGTATCATCATCATACATTTTTATTTCTTCAGCAATTATTCCTTTTTCTTTATTAACAGTTTTATCTGTATAATATGGTGTTGTCATCATTTCCAAAAGCGTTTCAAAATTCTTTTCAAAGTTACTAGAACTTGTAAAATAATAGCATGTATGATCAAAGGATGTATAAGCATTCGCACTAGCTCCACCTTCTGAAAACTTTTCAAACATATCTCCAGACTCTTTTTCGAACATTTTATGCTCTAAAAAATGTGCTATTCCATCTACAATTTCATATTCTTGATCATTAACTAAAAAATGATTATTCAATGAACCAAATTTTGTTGTAACGCTAGCATGAACTTTATTAAAATCTTTTTTTTGGACAAAAACTGCTGTTAACCCATTTTCATAATGTTTTATAAATAAAGTTTCATCAATTTTTTTAATATATTTCATTTCCATTATTTATCACCACGAAGTAAAAATACTTTATCAAACTTGACTTTTTGAGCCATTTTTACCACATCTTCTTTCGTAATAGAATTTATTTCATTCTCATATTCCTCAGAATTAAAATCTTTTCCAAGCAAATAATTTGAATAATACAATGACTGATTTCCAGCTTGTATGTCAAGAGCTGATTTCATAGAATTAATCAACATAGACTTTGCTTGAAGCATTTCTAAGTTATCTATATTACCCTCACAAATTGATTTCAGCTCAAGCGTTAATGCATTCAATATACTATCCATATGATCTTCATCACTTACACTTAAATCCCCATTTGCAATTCCTCCATAAATATACATAACATTTGAAGCTGGTGAGTAAGCACTTGCAATAGTATAGGCTAAACTTTGCTTTTCTCTAATATTAGAAAATAGTCTAGAAAAAGGATAACCCCCATATATAGCATTAAAAATTTGAAATGAGCTAAAATCCTCTTTATTTACATCGAGCTTTATCCCAACAGCAAATTTTGATTGATTAAGTGCTTGAGTTTCTGAAATAAACTTAAAATCTGCTTGACTAGAAAAATTATTTAAAAATTCATAACTATTACTTTCATTATTAAAATCTAAATTCTCTAGTAAACGATTTTTAATTTCTTCACTATTATTTCCGTCAATAGCAATTGTAATATTTGAGGTTTTTAATAAATATTTATAGAATTCCTTTAAACTATCTACACTAACATTTCCTAAATCTTCTTCATTTGAATTTACATCAATAATACATTCATTATTTTCATCTAAAATATCTTGTAAACTTTTTACACAATACATCATTTTATCATCATATATAGTTTTTACTTCTAAAATTCTTTTTTCTATAATAGCTTTAATATATTCACTATTATTAAAATTAGGATTAAATACCACGCTCTCAATAAATTCTACAACCTCTTCATCAATATTTTCAGATAAAAATTCACTGTTGATAAAGCTAAAATTTAATTCACTAACATGGAGCTTCCCTTTTTGAGAAACGGACGAAGAAACACTTAAATCATACAAATCATATAGTTTTTCATTAAACTTCTGAATCGTTTCATAATCTTCTGTACTCATTACAAGCAAATCATTTAACACTATTGCATTAGCGATAATTTCTTTTGAAATAGGAAGTGCAAACTTTATAGAAACTCTAGAAGTTTTAAATTTATTATTCTTAGTTGTAATATATACAATATTTTTATATCTATCTACTCTCATTTATCCTCCTTAGAAAATAAAAGTTCCTATAAGGAACTTTTATTTAATCGTTGCCTCTAATGCAACAATAATCATTTCATTTAATTTCTTTTCTCTTTCTTCTGATGTTGTAGCCTCTTTTGTTACAAGTGAATCAGAAATTGTTAAAAGACACGCAGCTTCCTTATTTAGAAATTGTGCATTTGCAAATAATGCAAAAGATTCCATCTCTACACATACACAACCCTTCTCCTTATTTATTCTCTTGAAATCATCAAAGTTCTTTCGATAAAATACATCACTTGAATGAATTGTATTCTCTATAAGTTTAATGTTTTGTTCTTTAGCACAATCTTTAATAATAGAATTTAAGCTTGTACTACCACTAATAAATTCATCTTCAAAACCTGTCATTGTTTTTGCATAACTAGATTCACTCCATGCATCAGTAGCAAGGACAACATCGAACACTTTTAAGTCAGATGTATAAGAACCAGCCGAACCGATTCTTATAATTTTCTCAACATCATAAAATGCAAAAAGCTCATAAGAATAAATACCTATGCTTGGCATTCCCATACCACTTCCCATTACAGAAACCTTTTCACCTTTATATGTACCAGTATATCCAAACATATTACGAACTGTATTAAACTGTTCAACATCCTCTAAAAAATTATCAGCAATATATTTTGCTCTAAGTGGATCTCCTGGCATTAAAACCGTTTTTGCAATTAAATTCTTGTCTTCTACACTAATATGTGGCGTTGGTATCATCTTCAACACTCTCCCCTCTAAATTCTTTTATAATATTTACTCCAGCACTAACTCCTAAACGACTAGCACCTGCATCTATCATTGCTTGAGCGGTTTTTAAATCACGTATTCCTCCACTCGCTTTTACTTCGGCATTATTTTGAACTATCTCTTTCATTATTGTAACATCCTCAATAGTTGCACCTCCGCTACTAAATCCTGTAGAAGTCTTAACAAAGTCTGCGCCTGCTTCAATAACACACTCACTACATCTTTTTATTTCATATTTAGTAAGCTCACATGTTTCAATAATAACCTTTACTAAAATATCTTCTGCTGTATCTACTACCGCTTTGATTTCTTCAGTAATATAAGTAAAATCATTTTCCCTCGCTTTACCAATATTTATAACCATATCAATTTCAGTAGCACCTTTGGCAATCGCATCTAAAGTTTCAAACTTTTTTGTCTCAACTGTAGAAGCACCAAGAGGAAACCCTACAACAGTACAAACTTTAACATCGCTATCTTTTAACAACTTATAAGCTAGAGCAACATTTGAAGGATTTACACATACACTCATAAAATTATATTCAATAGCCTCTTCACATAATTGTTTAATTTCATTTGAAGTAACATTATTTTTTAATAAAGTATGATCAATAAACTTATTCATCTTATTCTCCTTTATATTCTTCAATTTTCATAAAATTAGTATGCTTAGTTCTAGCCATTGGTATTCCAGCTGTAATAATGTATGTATCACCCTCATTTAATTCTACATTACTTTTAACAAGCTCTTTTGAAACTTTTACAATCTCATCAGTACTTTCAGTAAATTCACTAAGTACAGGGTGCACTCCCCAACTCAATGACAATTGCGTACATGTTTTTGGAACTGGTGTAGAAGCAATAATTGGCATTGGTAACCTAAACCTACTAATATTTCTTGCAGTGTAACCACTTGCAGTAAATGCACATACAGCTTTACTTTCAAGTTTTAAGGCTGAATTGGCAACAGAAATAGCAATCGCACCAGTTATATTATCCTCAACTGCACTCCACTGACTATTTAAAATACGATTATGATTAAAGTTGTCTGCTTCAATATACTCAGCAATAGTAGCCATTACTCTAACTGAATCAATCGGATATAATCCCGCAGCAGTCTCCCCACTAAGCATTATAGCATCGCTTCCATCAAGAATAGCATTAGCAACATCTGTTGACTCTGCACGTGTTGGTCGAGGATTTTTTTGCATTGAATCTAAAAGATGTGTTGCAGTAATAGAAATTTTCCCAACTTTATTACACGCTCTAATAATATTCTTTTGAGCAATTGGTACTCTTTCTAAAGGAATTTCGACACCTAAATCTCCACGAGCTACCATAATACCATCACTTACATCTATAATTTCAGTAAGGTTATCAAGACCCTCTTGATTTTCAATTTTTGGAATTATTAAAATGTTCTCATTCCCAAATTCCTTTAATAATTTTTTGATTTCTAAAATATCTTCTTTTCTTCTAGTAAAAGATGCCGCAATAAAATCTACATCCTGTTGCGCTGCAAATTTAATATCCTCATAATCTTTTTGAGAAATAAATTCCATGCTTAAATTACAATCTGGCACATTTATCCCTTTTTTATTCTTAATCAGTCCTGCATTTAAAACTTTACATACAATCTCATCTGATTTTACTTTAATCACTTCAAGAGCGATAAGTCCATCATCAATTAATATCCTACTTCCAATTTTAACATCCTCAACAAGTTTATCATATGTAATTGAAAATCTCTCCTTAGTTCCAAGTACTTCATTCATACATATAGTTACAATATCATCTATATCTAAGTACTCTTCACCATTTTTGAAATTGTGAGTCCTAATTTCTGGTCCTTTTGTATCAAGTAAAATTCCTACATTAGTTCCAAGTTCCTCATTCACTTCTCTTATCATAGCAATATTTTGTCTATGAAATTCATAGTCACCATGTGAAAAATTTAAACGTGCACAATTAAGTCCAGCTTCAACTAACTTTTTAAATGTTTCTTTTTCATAACTAGATGGCCCAAGTGTTGCCAAAATTTTTGTTTGCTTCATACAATCTCCTATCTAACATCATCAATAATCTTATTAACATGTATTTTCCTTTTTAAGTCCTCTTCACCATTCAACTTTTGATATTCATCAAAATCTATTCTTCCTACTCTACCACATATAATACTAACGCATGTATTATAGTACCCATTTTGATATAATTCAACAGCATAATGTCCCATCATTGTAGCAATTCTTCTATCATATGCAGAAGGAGTTCCACCTCTTTGTATATGACCAAGAGTAACTTTATTAACTTTCATATTAGTATTTTCACTAATTATTTCACCAAGTTCATTAATATCCATAAAATTTTCACTTAAAATAACTATTGAATGTGACTTTCGCTTATTTTCTGTAGAAGTAAGTCTTTGAATAAATTTCTTTTTATCAAAACCTGTCTCACAAGTAATTACAACTTCTGCTCCACAAGCTAAACCTGAACTAAGGGCAATATCACCATTGTGCCTTCCCATTACTTCAATAACACTTGCTCTTCTATGAGAAGTTGAAGTATCACGAATTTTATCGATTGCCTCTACAGCTGTATTGATTGCAGTATCATATCCTATTGTATATTCAGTACCTAAAATATCATTATCAATTGTTCCCGGAATGTTAATAACTTTTATTCCATAATTTGAAAGTAGCATTCCACCCTTGTAGCTTCCATTACCACCGATTACAAAAATAATATCAATTCCTAGAGATTTTAAATTATTTGCAGCAATCTCAACATATTCTTTTTCACTAAACTCTGGAAATCTAGCAGATTTTAAAAACGTTCCTCCTCGATTAATAATTTCAGCAACATTTTTTCTACTAAGCTTCTTTATATTATTTTGATATAATCCATAAAAACCTTCATAAATTCCATAAATTTCATAATCATCATGCAGAGCTTTACGTACAATCGATCGCAGACATGCATTCATACCTGGTGAGTCACCACCACTAGTTAAAACTGCCATTGCCATTATTATCACCCCTAACTTTTACATTATTTATAATTAATTGAATTTGACTATTTCTTACTTCAACTTTAGCAAACACATATATTAAATCTCCTTTATTTGCATGATATTTTTCATACACTTTAGGAAACACGACACAATCTATCATCCCATACATATCACTGCACTTTATAAATGCCATATCATCACCATTTTTAGTTTTAATTTCATTTAAATTTTCTACATATAAAATCATATTAACATTCATACCAATATATTTACTAATATTTAATGTATTAATTTTTAACAAATTCAAGTACGCACTTGTGGGATGATTACTAAAATTAAATCCAAGAACTTTTCTTTCCATTTCAACTAATTTATTCATTTCAAATTCATCTTTATGAGCATATACAAATTCATCATCAATAATATTTTCAAACTCATTTGCAAACACACTAACCATATCT
>JBKEBI010000066.1:0-10916 GCA_047973085.1 Bacilli bacterium
CAATCTCTATATTTTTATGTTTTGATAGTAATTCTTCCTTAACTATTTTTGCCTGCGTTAATGCAAGATTACTCGTTCTCGCACCAATTACAATTTTCTTCATAAACTCCTCCACTTAACATATTTAATTCTATCTCAACCACCTCACAGTTATCTACTTCAAATGATGTGTTGTTGAAAAACAATTCATTATTAATTTTACATAAAATAATTTTAATCCAAGTTCCATGCCCAACAATTAAAATATTTTCTTTATCTGTAACAATCCCATTAAAGCAATCAATTACTAATTTTTCAATATGATAAAACTATTTGTGATGCTCAATCCAATACTCTTTTTCCATAGTCTGACAATTAACCAGGGGCATTTCTTTTAAACAATCAATTTTTATTACTTGCGAATCTATCTCTTTAGCTATAATACATGCTGTATCATAAGCCCTTTTTAGTGGACTTGTATAAATTATATCAATTTGTTTATCCAAAAAATATTCAGCTACATTTTTTGCTTGATTAATACCATTTTCATTAAGTTTCGTATCAATAAGTCCTTGCAATTTTCCTTTGTGGTTCCATTCTGTTTCGCCATGCCTTAATAAGTATACACTCATGATTTATTATTATTTGCTTTCAATTTTTCGATTACCACTTCATAAAATGATGCTTCGTGAGGAAGTATACAATTAATACAACTTTTAAAATTACTGCTAGTGTAGTCAAAGCATCCCCCACAATTATCTCCTAATAAATATAAAGGGCAAAAACAAAATAAACAATTGAATTCACTTTCATTTTCTACTTCATGACATGGAAAATACTCACAATCTTTATTACTAAAAAATTTATAATTATTTTTCATCAATCTCTCCCCACAACATCATAGACAAGTGCATTAACAATGGCAGCAGCTACATTACTTCCACCTTTGCGACCTCTTGCAACAATATGAGGAATATGACGCTCAATTATCATTTCTTTTGATTCTACTACATTAACAAAACCAACCGGAACCGCAATAATTAACCCTGATTTATAAATGCCAGTATCAACTAATTCACATATTTTAAGTAAGGATGTTGGAGCATTACCCACCACAAAAATAATCGGTGTTTTAATGTTATCTATTGCATATTTTACTGCTTCAATTGATCTTGTCACTCCATTTTTTTTAGCATTATTAGCGACCTCTTCATTACTAATAAAGCATTTAATATCAACACCTGCTTTGGCAAGGGCAATTTTATTAACTCCTGCCATTGACATTTGTGTATCAGTTACAATTGTTACATCGCTTTTAATTAGCTCTCTAAAATGATCAACAACATTTTCTGAAAAATTTAAATTATCAACATATTCAAAATCAGCAGTTGTATGAATTACACGTTTCAAAACATTAATGTTTTTTCTATCATATTCAATATCACCAAGCGTCGATGTGATTATTTCAAAACTCTTTTCTTCAATTTCTTTAGGTTTTAATATTAACTTCATTATTAACAACTCCTTTTTCACATAGTTTAATAAAATTTCTAGGTAATTCAAGGTTATTAATAAAATGAATATGCATGTAACTAGCAAAAATACTCTCACTTGTATATACAGCATCATATTCCATATTATTACTTACCTTTAATGCTTTAAAACTTTCCCCTTCACTTGTTGAAACTGAATGATGAAATGAATGAGCATTAACACTACCATTTAAAAAATTATTTTTAGTTTTATTTGTAATTTTTGTGTACCCAAAGTTTTGTAGAGATTTTGTCATTAAAACATCACTATCAATAATTCCTAACATCTGATATTTTATACCTTCAAGGTCTGTTATCGTATTTTGTAAATACATAAATCCCCCACATTCAGCATAAACAGGAATATTCTTTGAAATCTTTTCTCTAATCGAATTTTGCATTGACTTGTTATTTTCAAGTAAAGTTCCATAAAGTTCTGGATATCCTCCAAAAAATAATAGCCCATCAACATCATCAGGCAGGCATTGATCATCAATTGGAGAAAAATAGTGAATATTGGCTCCCATCTGTTGAAGTATCTCAATATTATCATCATATATAAAGCAAAAAGCTTTATCTCTAGCAACATATAGATTAACATTTGCAACCTTATCAATTGTATTCACATTATTTTCTTTTAGGTATTTACTACAATTAGCTATTTCAATAATTCTTTCCATATCGCAATATTTTAAGACATTATCGCCAATTATTTCTATTTTACTTTTAATATCATCAATTTCATCTGCAGTAACTAACCCCAAATGCCTAGAGCTTATTTTTACTTCCTCAAGATGTGGAATAAATCCTACTACTTCAATACCTAACTGCTCTTCGATCATTTCTTTGTAATATTTATACATTCCAACTTTGATATTATTGAGTAAAACACCACAAATATTATTTTGTTCAAATTCCAAAAAGCCTTTAATTTGAGCACATACACTAATTCCTTGACCATTAGGATTAACAATTAATATCGTTGGAGTTGATGTTATTACTGAAATACTATTTGCACTGTATTTTGTACTTTTTCCCATTCCATCAAAAATTCCCATTGCACCTTCAACTACAGCAATATCACAAGCTTCTTCCCCAGCAATTAATGTATTAATAAGATTATCCTCTCCCATTAGGAAGCCATCTAGATTTCTAGTAACTACTTCAGTAACTTTTTGATGAAACATCGGATCTATATAATCAGGCCCACACTTAAATGAAATAACCTTTTTATCAAAACGCTTAAGTGCAGCAATAACACCACATACAACTGTAGTTTTACCAACACTACTTCCAGTTCCTGCAAACATTATTCTACTCATAATTTTTCACCTGTAAAAATGTAAATTGGATTATTTGCTATCATCATATTATATTGTCCCAAATGACGAGATTTAGAAGCATTAATGCAAGTACAATCATATTTTAAATTATGAAACTTAAAACTTTCTAAAATACTATTTAAAGTTTCAAGTGTAATAGCTGTAGCAATTATCTTTACATCCTCATTCAATTGTAGTAACCTTTCAATTATTTCACTCATATTTCCACTACTTCCACCTATAATAACTTTATCAGGTTTTTCTAAACTATCCAACCCCTCTGGAGCTTTTTTATTAATAACTTTAACATTGAATGTTTGATGTTTTCTAATATTATCTAAAATTAAGCTACAAGCAGTTTCATTTTGCTCAATAGCATATACCATTCCTTGATAAACACCCTTAGCACTCTCAATTGCAATTGAACCTGTTCCTGATCCAATATCATATACTATATCCTTAGGTTGCAAGTTTAATTTTTTTAAACAAATCCATCTTACTTCTTCTTTAGTCATAGGTACATCGCCTCTAATAAAATCTGTATCATATAGTGTTATGTTTGGAATTGAAAAATTAGTATTGATTATGTACATTACAGCTAAATCATTAAAACTTATTTTACTTAATTCTAAAGCGGTTCCAGTAGTGATTCTTTCATTTTTATATGATAAACTCTCACCGACAAACACCTCTAAATCTCCAAGTCCAAATTCGCAAAGTTTTAAACAGATGCTTTGCACATTATTTTCTCCACCTGTCAAAATAAAAACTTTTTTATTATAAGTAACATCCCCGATAATATTGTTATTTCTTCCATGCATACTCACTACTTTTGCATCATCATAATTTATTTTTAACTTTGCACTAAAATATTGTAAACTACTAAAACCATTAATTAATTGAATAACATAATCGTTTTGAAATTTCTTCACTATTCCAGAACTCATGCTAAAAAACCCTACATCACCGCTTACTAGAACTACAACATCACTATCAAACCCAAGCTCTAGTCTTTCATATATTTCAGACAGCTTTAGCGCTTCATACTGCTTGATTTTTAAACTAATACGCTTTGTTGTTAGAATGTAGCTAGCATTATCAATGATTGACTTAACTTCTTCAGATAAATGCTCTACATCTCCCATTCCAAACCCAATAATATACATTTTCTTCATTTTAGCTTAAACCTCCAAAATAATCCAATATTTCATTAAAACTCATTCCAATTTCAATAGTTGGTCTATCTATTACTAGTACTTTAACATTGCACTTTAGTGCTGCATCAATTTTTTCTTCAAAACCACTAATTTTACCTGAATTCTTTGTTACCAAATAAGCAATTTCTAGTTCCTTTAACATCAATCTATTCATCGCAAATGAAAAAGGTCCTTGCATACAAATAATATTTTTCTGCTTATATCCTAAATTAATTGCCTTATCTAAAGAACTTAGCATCGGAATGATTCTAACATAAACTCTCTCATAATAATTTTTTATATGTGTAAATATCTCAAGTTCTTTACTTCCAATTGTAAGTAAAATATTCCCATTTTTATTTTGCAAATATTTAACTACCTCTTCATAGTTCTTAAAATACTTTACATCATTTTTTCTTAAATTAAACTCACGAACTAATCTAATATATTTAACTTTATTTTTTAAACATGCTCTTTTAGCATTTTCTGTTACAATATTAGCATATGGATGGGTAGCATCAATTACAATTTCAAATTGCTCTTTTTTTATAAGATTATCAATTTCTAATTCATTAAGTCGATTTGAAATCACATTAATATTATTATTTTTCGCTATTAATTGCTTCCCATATACTGAAGTTATAGCAACACTCAATTCATTATTTACTGCTAGAAGTTTTGTCAACTCACGCCCTTCCGTTGTTCCACCAAAGATTAAAATTTTCATATTTCATATCCCCTAGTTGTAACTAGTTTATCTTTGATTATTTTTGTACAAGTATTTCCAATAATAACAGTTGTGAACATATCAACATCAGTCGATAGCAAATCTTCTAATGTGCATATACAGCTTTTTGTATCATTTCTTAATGCATTTCTAACATAACCACACTTCGTATCTTTATCACGATACTTTAACATGATTTTAGTAGCTATTTTTAAATAATCTGGTCTATTTTTACTCTGTGGATTATAAATACATATAGCCATATCAGTTTGAGCAAGTAAAGTTAATCTCTTTTCAATTGTTTCCCATGGTGTCAAACAATCACTTAAACTAATTGTAGCAAAATCATTTGTAATTGGTGATCCTAGTATCGAAGCAGTGGCAATTGAAGCTGTAACACCAACTTCTACTTTTATATTGATTTCTTCATATTCTTCTGCAAGTTCATAAAGTAGTGAGGCCATCCCATATATTCCAGAATCCCCACTTGATATTACACATACTTTTTTTCCTTTCAAAGCTTCCTCAATAGCCCTTTTACAGCGTTCTACTTCACCAGTCATTTTAGTTGCAATAATTTCTTTGTTTTCAATTAAATCTTGAATTAATTTTATATATGTAGTAAACCCAACCACAACATCACAACTTTTAATAATCTCAGTAGCGTTTTTTGTAAGATACTTCAAATCTCCAGGACCAATTCCTACAGCATATAAATCCATATTTACCTCCTAAAATTTAACCTTCCAGTTTTTTATTGCAATTGCAATAGTCATTCCATCTTTTACCTTTTTTGACAAAATTATCTTTCCTTTTTCTGCTGCAAGAAAAGCTGCGCTTTCACATACATTAGAAACTCCAGTAATACTTTTAACAAACTCTGATGATTCAAACAAATTTTCATATTTAGCAAGTTCTTCTTTTGTATATGTAGAAAAATTTAAATTGTATTTCTCACTCAAATTTATAATAGCTTTTTCATTTTTCTTTAAATCTATTGATGCAATAGATTTAACCAGATTAACATCAATATTTTGATTTGATAACGTTTCTAGAAAAAAATTTTCAAGCTTTGCACTATCAGTATCCTTTTTACATCCAATTCCTATATGATACATTTTCGGTTGTAAAACTAATGTGTTTGGTAAAGAACTTTTCATTCCAAAATAAACATTTGCACTACATATAGTATCCAATATAAAATTTTGAGGTATTACTCCTTCTATTTCATAATCTGACTTTAATCCAACATCTTTTAACTCAAGTAGTTCTTTTGAAACTAGTTTAATATCTTCACAGTTTGCAATATGATAATCATTATGTCTAGCATAAAGATCAATACTAAAAACATTGTTTGTATCTGTTGCAGTTGTAATAATAGCCTTTGCATTTAAATATTTTGACAAATCTAAACTAGCATCATTTGCTCCACCTAAATGTCCCGACAAAATTGGAATAACAACCTTGCCTTTTTCATCAATAACAATAACAGCCGGGTCTTTTGACTTATGCTCTATAAAGCTAGATATTCCTCTAACAGCTATTCCAATAGCTCCAATAAAAACAATTGTATTATTTTTCTTGAAGACTTTATCTATTACTTCATTAAGATTTTTTACACGAATAATTTCAACCTCATATTCAGGTATTTGTTTTAGCCTCTCACTAAGTGTGTAACCTTTGCTAGTAAATGATAAAATATACATCTTATTCAATGCTCTCACTACCTTTGCGAAATTCATGAGTGAATTTAGGATTATACAACAACGAACGCTCGTAACTATTTCCTAGAAAATCACCGACAAGAATTAGTGCTGTTTTTACAATATTTTCTTCCTTTGCGGCTTTAAATAAATTTTCAACTGTAGTGTGAATTATTTTTTGATCTTTCCATGTTGCCTTATAAACTATACATGCTTTGGTTTGCTTAGAATAACCTCCCTCTAACAATCTTGATGTCAACTCTTCTATTAATCCTGCACTTAAAAATATTGCCATTGATGCACCAATCTTTGCTAGCTCTACTATACTTTCTCGTTTTGGTACAGGAGTTCGACCTTCCATTCTTGTTAAAATTACAGTCTGGGTCACACCTGGAAGTGTGTATTCTGCTCCAATACTTGCCGCTGCACCTAAGAAAGAACTTACTCCAGGAATCACTTCATAGCTAACTCCATTTTCAATCAAAAGATCAATTTGCTCACGAATCGCACCATAAATACTAGGATCTCCTGTATGTAATCTAACAATTTCCATACTTTCTTTATCATACTTAATTATCGTTTCAATCACTTCTTCTAATGTCATTTTAGCACTATTATATACTTTGCATTCCGCTTTAGCATATTCTAATAATTCTTCATTAACTAATGAACCTGCATAAATTATGCAATCTGCTTGCTCTAATGCTTTTAAACCTTTAACTGTAATTAATTCCTTATCTCCTGGACCTGCTCCAACAAACTTTACCATACTCCACCTCTCAATTTATTTAATATTATTTTTTACTATGACAACCGTAAAATACCCTAAATCTTTTTCTGTAACATCTTTAATATTGTAAAACATTTTTTCACCTTCAAGAAAACATCTTTCAACAATTGATACATTTTCCAGTTTTTCTTCGTCTAAAACTTCTAATAAATTCTTTATATTTCTTGCAGATTTCATAAAAACTTTATTGCCTTGATAATTTAAAACCTTCCTAATTTCTTCCTTAGTTATTTTAGAAGTAGGAATAATATGTAGCATTTGCTCTCCTTCACACAAAGAAGTGTTAAGTCTTCCAGCAGCAGCAACAAATGATGGAATTCCTGAAATTATTTCAGTTTCATAACCAATATTTTTGACCATATTATGAACATACATATAAGTTGAATATACTGTAGGATCCCCAATTGTTAAAAACCCGACTGTTTTTCCTGTATCTAAAATATCACAAATTTGTTCACACGCTCTTTTTCGATACGTAACCCTTGTTGATAAATCTTTACTCATTGAAAATTCGCACGTAATTACTTCCTTATCCTTTAAATAATTTTTTACAATATTATAAGCAAGCTCACTATCACTTCCTCCTGGAGTTGCTATTATGTCACATTTCTCAATTATCTTTATTGCTTTTATAGTCAATAATTCACTATCTCCTGGCCCTACACCAATACCATACAATTTACCTTTCATTTTCTCTCCTTACAAGTAACCCTTCTTCTTGTGTGAATACATAAAAATCAATTTCTATTTCATTTCTTACTCTACTATCTAGATAAAAACCTATCTTAATTCCTATACTCTCCCACACTTTTTTTTCTATATTACATTCTTTCATTATTGTATTTGCACTACCTATAGTAATACATTCCATAATCTTTTTAATATTAAAAGCATCCATTCCAAACAAAGCACAATGAGCAGCAATAATTTCCATTCTACAATCACCAATACTGGAATGAGTATTCATTATACCCCCCGCTACTTTTACAAGCTTTCCAGCGTGGCCAATAAAAATAATTTTTCTAATTCCTTTATACAGTGCATAATCTAGAGTTTCTCCAATATAATTTGAACATTTAACTGCATTATCTACATCAATATTTAAAGTATTTTTGGCATAATCATACCCATAATTTCCAGGTGTAATTATCAAAGTTTCAATCCCACTTGCGATAAGAACATCAATTTCAAGCTTGATTGTATCAACCAGTGCTTTTTCACTCATTGGATTAACAATTCCTGTCGTTCCAAGAATAGAAATTCCTCCAGCTATTCCAAGCCTAGAGTTTAACGTTTTCTTAGAAACCTCAACACCTTTTGGAACTGAAATAATAATTTCAACGCCTCCGCTGTAATTATAATTTTTCATTATTTGTCTAACTTCAAAAATAATCATTGACATCGGAACTGGATTTATCGCACTTGATCCAACACTTACTTTTAAACCTTCTTTAGTTGCAACACCTACTCCAAACCCTCCTGTAACACGAATTCCTTCTGTAGCCTTTTTTACTGTAGTAACAATCTCAATTCCATCAGTTACATCTGGATCGTCTCCAGCATACTTTTTTACTACTGTATATACACAATCTTCGTGTTTTATCACTCTTTCAATATCGATTATTAATTCAACTTCCTTAGCCTTAACTTTAACCGCTTCTATTTCCTCATCTGAAAGTAGCATTATAACTCCAGCCTTAGCCCCAGCAGCAGCACATGAACCTGTCGTAATTCCTGTTTTTAAATTTACCTTATTCACTACTTTACCACCCTTTCAAACTGATGAAAAATAGCCTTTAACTCTCTAATAAATAGTCTATTATTTTCACTTGATGAAATTCCAACACGATAATAATTATCATTTAAACCATGATAGTTATTACAATGTCTTATTCTAATACCTGCTAAATCTAATTTTTCTTTTAAATTAAAATTTTCTTTACTCTTAAAAAATATATAATTTGCACGACTATTAAAAGTCACTAACCCTAATTTAGAAAGTTCATGTATAATATTCTCTCTTTCTTTTTTAATATATTCTACAGTAGTTTGTAAAAACTTTTCTGGGCTGTGTAAACAAGCAATTCCTGCACTTTGTGCTAAATTTGAAACAGACCAATCCCCACCATACATATATAGCTTATCAATAATATCTCTATTGCAAGTCATGACATAACCAAGTCTGATTGCAGCAAGCCCAAATATTTTTGTAAAAGCTTTCAAAATTAATAAATTATCATACTTTTTAAGTAAAGATTTAACGCTACATTTTTCCTCTAAAAAATCTATAAAACATTCATCAACTACAATAAAAGTATTTTGTTTTTTACACAATTCAATAATTTTTTTCATCAATTCAAATTCTGTAACAACCCCAGTTGGATTATTTGGATTACAAATAAAAATTAAATCAAAATCATAATTTTCAATGATTTCTAGAATATCAGTCATAACTCTAAATCCATTCTTTTCTTTCAAGTCGTAATAAATAACCTCGCCACCATTTGTTACAACTGCTCGCTCATAGTCTGAAAACGTGGGTGACAATAATAATACCTTTTTTGCATTTAAAATACGAGGAATTCTAAAAATTATATCAGAAGCTCCATTAGAACAAAAAATATTATTTTTATCAACATTTTCATACTTCGAAATTTTTTCTATTAATTTTATATTAAAATTGTCAGGATAGACACTAATATTTTTTATACTTGTAATAATTGCTTCTTCAACGCCATCAGGAAAACCAAATGGATTTATATTTGCTGACAAGTCAACAAATGTCTTATCACTTTCAAAATTAGCATTTCCTCCATGAGTATACTTATACATAATACCTCCTTAATAAAAATGTTACTAAAGTAAATAATAAAATTAAAATTAGTGATGTTACATACATTAATTTATTTGCACTACAAATTTGCTCCACTGTAACTGTATTAACTTGAGTACCGATGGATTCTTTATAAACTAGTTTCCCATTATAATAATTTGGTCCTCCCAATTCAATTTTAAGTGCCCCTGCACAAACTGATTCTGTCTGTGCAGAATTAGGACTATTGTGATGGTAACGATACTTTCTATATGTTAAAAAAGCATTTTTAGTATTTTTTGTTGTAAAACATGTTGCAGCAATCATCAATAAAGCAGAAATTCTAGAAGGAATAAAATTTGCAATATCATCAACTCTTGCCGAAAATTTGCCAAAATATTCATATGTTTCATTACGGTATCCTACCATTGAGTCCAATGTATTAATAGCCTTATAGGCAAGCCCAAGTGGAACTCCACCAATAAAAATATACAACAATGGAGCAATTACTCCATCTGATAAATTTTCTGCAATTGTTTCAATAGTAGCTTTAATAATCCCTTCTTCATTTAAATTTTCAGTATCACGACCAACAATATAAGAAAGATTTTTTCTTGCTTGTTTTATATCTCGTTTTTTTAATGAATTGTAAACTTTCATACTTTCTACTTTCAAAGCTTTTGGTGAAATAGCATAGTAACACAATAAAATTTGAATAAAGTATCCGAAGTAATGATTAATTTCAAGTGAAATTTCAATCACCATATAAGTACTAAAAAATGTTATTAAGATAACAATTATTTCCATCAATACTACATAAATAAAACTTAAAATATGACTATTCACACTATTTTT
>JBKEBI010000071.1:0-33420 GCA_047973085.1 Bacilli bacterium
TATCACAAATATTAATTTCTGTAACTTTTGAAATAAATGGTACAGATCTTGAAGCTCTTGGATTCACTTCAATGATATATACTTCATCATTTGAATCAACAATGAACTGTATATTATATAAACCTTTTATTTTTAAAGCAATTCCAACCTTTTTAGTAATTAATACAATCTTTATAATTACTTTACTTGATATAAAAAATGTTGGATATACACTAATTGAATCACCTGAGAGAATGCCTGTTTTTTCAATAAGTTCCCTCATAACTGGAATAATTATATCATCACCATCACAAATTGCATCTAGCTCTATTTCTTTTCCTTTAATATACTTATCAATTAATATTGGATTATTATTAATTGTTTGAATTTCTTTAAAATATCTTATTAAATGATCACTATCACTTACAATTTTCATCGCCTGACCACCTAATACAAAACTTGGTCTAACAAGAACTGGATATCCAATTAAACTTGCTACATTTAAACCTTCTTCAACATTAATTACTGCTTTTCCACTAGGCTGTTTGATATTATTATTTCTTAAAATATTTTCAAACAATTCTCTATTTTCACTAAGTTCAATGGACTCATTACTAGTTCCTAGAATTGTGATTCCATAATCGCTTAACTGCTTAGATAAATTAATTGCTGTTTGACCACCAAGTTGCACAATAACACCTAATGGATTTTCTACTTCAATAATATTTAGAACATCCTCAAAAGTAATTGGCTCAAAATAAAGCTTATCACTTACTGTATAATCAGTAGACACTGTTTCTGGATTATTATTAATTACAATAGCTTCATATCCTTCATTTTTTAAAGTTTTAATTGCATGCACAGTTGAATAATCGAATTCAACACCTTGACCTATTCTTATTGGGCCTGCCCCAAGTACAAGTACTTTCTTGTTTTTTGTAATGACATTGCTATCTTCACCTTCGTATGAAGAATAAAGGTATGGTAAATATTCATTTGTAGTACACGCATCTACATAATCAAACTTGGGAACAATATCATAACTCTTTCTAGCATCTCTTATTTCAAGCTCAGTCTTATTTAAGATTCCAGCAATAACTCTATCACTCATTCCTAATTGCTTTGCTTTTAATAAAGATTCTTTTTCAAGACTTAAATTTTTTTCAAATTCAATAATTTCTCCCAATTTTTTAATAAAGAAAATATTTATTTTACTTAAACTAGAAAGCTTTTCTTCACTAACACCATTTCTTAATAAGTGACCTAAAATATAAATTCGTTCATCATCAGCCTCTTCTACTCGTCTAAGTAATACTTCATCACTAAACTTACTATTATATGTTAAATAATCATACGTATATTCTAAACTTCTTAGAGCTTTTAAAAGAGACTCTTCGAAACTTTTACCAAGTGCCATAACCTCTCCTGTAGCCTTCATTTGTGTAGAAAGCCTGCGGTTAGCTGTTTTAAACTTATCAAAGGGAAAACGTGATACTTTTAATACATTATATTTAACAATAGGATCTTTCATTGCTGTTTGATCCATAATTGCAATTTCATCAAGTGTATAACCTACTGCAATTAGCGTTGTTACTTTTGCAATTGGATACGATGTTGCTTTTGAAGCAAGTGCTGAACTTCTAGAAACTCTTGGATTTACCTCAATTAAATAATACTCTTTTGACTCAGGATTTAATGCATACTGAACATTACAACCACCAGCAATCTTTAAGGCTTTTATTAATTTTTTAGCTGAAGTAGCAAGCATATCTACAATATCTTTTTCAACTGTTAAGCAAGGAGCATTCACAATACTATCGCCTGTATGAATTCCTACAGGATCAATATTTTCCATATCACACACTATTACTACATTTTCATTATCATCTCTAATTACTTCAAACTCAATTTCTTTATATCCAAGTAGTGACTTTTCAACAAGTACTTGTGAAGTCGGTGATAGTTCTAAAGCTTTTTGAGAAATATTTTCACATTCTTGATCATTATATGCAAAACCTCCACCTGTTCCTCCAAGTGTATAAGCAGGACGCAATACAATTGGATAGCCAATTTCATTTGCAAGTGTAAGTGCTTCACCAATATTATTTGCTATTCCACTTTCAATTACAGGTTCTTTAATTTCAATACACAATTCTTTAAACTTATTTCTATCCTCTGCTTGCATAATAGATTCTAGTTTTGTTCCAAGTATTTCAACACCACATTCAGCTAAGACTCCTTTATTTGCTAATTCTACTACTAAATTAAGCCCTGTCTGACCCCCAAGTGAAGGTATTATTGCATCAGGTCTTTCTTTTCTAATTATCTTTGCTAAATAGTCGATTGTAAGGGGTTCCATATAAACTTTATTTGCCATTTCCTTATCAGTCATAATTGTTGCAGGATTTGAATTAACCAAAATAACTTCATACCCTGCTTCTTTTAATGCAAGACAAGCTTGTGTACCTGCATAATCAAACTCTGCTGCTTGCCCAATTACGATTGGCCCACTACCTATTACTAAAATTCTATTTAAATCTTCTCTTCTACTCATTATTTTCTCCCTTAATAAAATTATTTTCATAGTCATAAACAATCTCTCCATTTACAATTGTCATAACAGGAAACCCATAACATTCTATTCCATTAAAAGGACTATTTTTACCTTTAGAATAAAAGTTATTAACATCGATTACTCGAGGTGTATCCAAATCAATTACTGTTAAATCAGCAACTCTATTTTGATGAATATGTCCATATTCCAAATTTAATATTTTTGCAGGGTTTACACTAAACCATTCAATACACTGTCTAATACTGGCCATATTAGTTCTAACAAAAGATGTATAAATTAATGCAAATGCAGTTTCAAGACCAACAATTCCAAAGGGTGACTTTTCTAGACCAAGTTCCTTTTCTTCATCGGTATGTGGAGCATGATCTGTTGCAATTACTTCAATAGTACCATCAAGTAGTCCTTCTATTAGAGCATGCTTATCCTTTTTACTTCTAACAGGAGGATTCATTTTAAAATTACTATTTTCAACATCTAAATCTGTTAAAAGTAAATGATGTGGAGTAACTTCACAAGAAACTTTACTGCCTTTTAATTTAGCATTTCTAATTAATTCCACACTTTCTAAAGTAGAAATATGACAAACATGATACCTACAATTTGTAGTTTCACTTATTAAAATATCTCTTGCAACTTGAAGGGATTCAGTAAGTGACATTATTCCACGCCACCCCTCTTTTTCACTCTTTTCTCCAGCATGAACATATCCATTAAATAAAATTGATTCCTCTTCACAATGAGCACTAATAAATCCTTCACAAGACTCTACCTCTTTCATAGCATTATACATTACTTTTGCACTTTGTACACCTACTCCATCATTGCTAAATCCACACACATGACTATTAATATTTTTTATATCAACTAACTCATCTTCCATAAAAGACTTTGTAATTGCACCGAATGTTTTAACTTTCACTATCGCATCATTTGCTACTTTTTGATTAAATTTTGATATTTTTTCTAAACTATCCATAATAGGATTTGTATTTGGCATAGCACAAACTAGAGTATAACCGCCTGCAGCTGCACTTTTTGTTCCGGTTTTAATTGTTTCTTTATGCTCATAACCAGGCTCTCTAAGATGGGTATGCATATCAATAAACCCTGGACTTACAAGCTTTCTTTTAAGATCAATTTCTGCACTACCATCTAAATTTATAATACTTTCATTTATTTCTGCAATATATTTTCCATTAATTCTTATATCTCTTAAGATTAAATCATTACCATTTACTATCAAACAGTTTCTAAGAATCATGTGAAAACGCCAAATCCATTAAAGCCATACGAACATACATCCCATTTGTCATTTGTTCAAAAATTACAGACTTAGCACATTCAACAACATTATCAGCAATTTCTGTATTACGATTAAATGGTGCAGGATGCATAATAATTGCATGATCCTTAAGTTTATTTACACGATCCATATTTAATCCATATTGTTCAAAATATTGCTCTTTTGTAAGAGTCATTTGATATCCATGTCGTTCAAATTGAACACGTAAAAGCATTACAACATCAACCATTTCAAGAGCTTCTTCAAAATCAATATATTTAGCACTACCATCATTAAATTCCTTAGGACCACTAATATACACATCCATTCCTAATCTTTCCATAATTTTCACATTTGTATGGGCAACTCTTGAATGAGCAATGTCTCCCATTATTACAATTTTTAATCCTGCAAATTTTTCAAATTTTTCATAAATTGTCATTAAATCAAGTAAAGACTGTGTTGGATGATTTCCAGTTCCATCTCCACCACTTAAAATTGGAATGTTAATACCCTCTAGATTTTTATAATAATCATTTTGCGGATGACGAATAACTGCCATATCATATCCTATAGCTTCAAATGTTTTAACTGTATCATATAAACTTTCACCTTTTTGTACACTTGATGCTTCTAAATTTACATTCGTCGTCTTCATATTAAAATTATTTTGAGCACTCACAAAACTGTAGTGAGTTCTTGTACTTGCTTCATAAAATAAATTTACTACTTTTTTACTACTATAATCTTTTATTTTCCCTTTTTTATATTCTGATGCAAGTTTTATTACATCAATAACGTCACTTTCACTAAAATTATCTAAATTAAATAAATTTTTCATATTCTTCTCCTTTATGCAATAAAAAAACCTTTACTATTTAGTAAAGGCAAAAATAACAATTTCTACCTTCACAATATCTCGTATTGTATTAAAAATAAAAATTATTCAATCTCTATATATTCTATTTTATCAACTTCATTTACTAAAACTTTTACATCTTCTTTAGAGCTAGTCGGAATATTTTTTCCTACAAAATCTGCTCTAATTGGAAGTTCTCTATGACCACGATCAACTAAGACAGCTAACTTAATCATATCAGGTCTTCCACTTAAAATAATTGCATCCATTGCAGCCCTAATCGTTCGTCCAGTATAGAGTACATCATCTATTAGCACCACTATCTTACCATCAACTTCTACATCAAGGCCACTCATATCAACTGTAATATTTCCTTTTTCCGTTGAATCATCTCTAAAGTGGGTAATATCAAGTGTAGAACTTTCAACTCTAATACCTTCAAAGTCTGCAATATTATCAACAATTCGATTTGCAAGGAATTCTCCACGAGATTTAATTCCTACAATTACAACATCACTCAAATCATCAACATTTTCAACAATCTCATGGCTAATTCTTCTAAGTGTGCGTTTGATGCCATCAGCATCTAAAATAACTTTTCCCATCTGCTACCTCCTTATAAAATAAAAACCTTACAAATTTGTAAGGTAAAAAGATAAACTTATAGAAATTAATCTTTTTAGCCTCACGGGACTATCTTTAAAGTCAAAAACATTATATCATACATATTAAAATTTATCTACAAGTTTTTTTAATTTAATAAGGTTTCAAAGATTAGTACATTTTTATATTGCGCACTAAAATAATTTCCATTAACAGGTTTTTCAACTAAATCATTTACCTCTACAACTTCAGTATTAGCAAATAATGTATCATCATAAAAATCACAATCACTATTATATGCACATAGCCCTCTATCTAAATTATCACCATATTCATCAAAGAATTCTTCATTATCTGCATCGTAAACTACATACTTAAACCCATAATCTTTAAGATGTTCAAAAGCATCATCTGACGTAACAATAGTTTTATCATTATCTTTAAACACATTTTCATATTGCTTATCTAAATCAGTAAGTTTTTCAAATAGCTCTTCATAGTTATCAAGCAGAGTATCTTTGTGTTCAGGAAAAGTATTTAGAATTTGCGAATATACAACTTCACTTGCAAGAATCATCTGTTTTGGACTTAACCAAAAATACGGATTATCTCTAGAAGAGTAAAGCATTGGATATATTTCGATTGCGTTAGCTACATCCTTTAAACTATCATCATACTCATCATCAATATACATTACAAGTTTTGCTGCACTTACTTCATTAATATTATCTTCTTCAACTAGAGATACATTCAATGAATCAGGAGCAATTTCGTCTACTAAAAACTTTAATGCATATGAAGAAACTACTATGTCATATGTATCATCTTGAGGTGTACTACATCCTACTAAACTAATCATTAATAATAAAGAAATAAATATATTTTTCATCACTACCTACCTTTTCTTAAAAAAATTCTGCACAGAAATCCGACAAACTTTTCACTTAGTTCTCTTCCATCAGTTCTAACAACCTTATTTCTTATATCATACTGAATTTCTTCATATTTATAATTTTTGTAGTACTTACTATACACTACTAAATTGTTATTATTCCTTATCCTTTTCATTAAAACACTATTGATATCAAAACCGGTATTACCTCTTCCAATAAGTGCAATATACTTATCATTTAACCTACTTAAAAAACTTGAAACATCATAACTACACCTTCCTTTATTCACATCATACATTAAAATAAAAAAGTCATAGTTGATATATTCAAATTCATCTAAAAAGCTATACAAATCACATTTAAAATAGTTTTGAAGTTCTTTTCCAAATTCTATATTTTCACTTACAATTACATAATTCATTTTATCACCATCTATAGTATACAATATATTTATATTTTTTTAAATTATCTAGTTATAATTTATTGAAATTTATTATATAATGTATGTAGTGGAGGTAAGTTATGAGAAAAAATGTTATTGTAGGTAATTGGAAAATGAATAAAAATAAACAAGAAATCCAAAATTTTATAGAAACTGTAAATAATACACTTGCAAATACTAAAACTGTAGAATTTGGAGTGTGCGCACCATTTGTTTATTTAGATGCGATAGAAAAAACTGGAATTTTAAATATCGGAGCTCAAAATATGCATTATGAATCATCAGGAGCATACACAGGAGAAATCAGTGGAGAAATGCTTGTAGATATTGGAATAAAATACGTGATTATCGGGCATAGTGAACGAAGACAATATTTTAATGAAACTGATGAAACTGTAAACTTAAAAGTTAAAAAAGCTTTACACCTAGGACTTACACCTATTGTATGTTGTGGTGAAACACTAGAGCAATATGAAGGTAAACAAACAAAAGAAATTGTATCACATCAAATGAAGGAAGCTTTTAAGGGAGTAGATTCTTTAGAAAATGTTATTGTTGCATATGAACCAATTTGGGCAATAGGAACAGGACTTAGTGCTAGTTCTGATACTGCTAACGAAATTTGCGGATATATTAGAGGAGTTTTAAAAGAAAACTTTAATGATGACGTAGTAATTCAATATGGTGGTAGTGTTAAACCAGATAATGTTAAAGAGTACTTAGAAAAAAGCGATATAGATGGTGCACTTGTAGGTGGTGCTAGTATTAAGCCTGAAGATTTTATTAACTTAATTACTAACTTAGAAAATTAATATGTCTACTACTGAAGAATTTATTGAATATGTATATGAGCAAATCTATGATATTGGAAACATAAGATATCAAAAAATGTTTGGAGAATACATGGTTTACGTTAATGATAAACCTATTTTACTAGTTTGTGATGATACAGTCTTTGTAAAACAATTAGACTGCATTAAACACCAAATGAGTGATGCAGAAACGGGATTTCCATATAAAGGCGCAAAAGAGCATTATATTTTAGATATCGATAATACTGAGTTGTGCTTTGAAATAATTAAAATCCTAGAGCAAGTTATAAAAGTACCAAAACCCAAAAAAAGAAAGTAAAATATCCATATTAAAAAGGTATCATTCTACTATAGGTGATACTTTTTATAAAGTTGTTTTAATTTTTTACTTTTATATTAATTAAAAAACTTCAACTAAAGTAGAATACATAACTTCAATAAAATCATAGAAAAATTGACATTATTAATTTCTTAAATATTTTTATATAAATATTTCTATTTAAAAAATATTGACAAAATAAAACTAGTGGTGTATTATGTTCTTAACGACATTGAAGAGAAGAGTAACTTTAATTAAATTTTCACAGAGAGTCCTGGTAGCTGAAAAAGGATAAAGGAAATTAAAGCGAACATGACCTCGGAGTTTCATACCGAAGAAATTTAGGCTATGACGGTCTCACCCGTTAACGTGATAGAGTATGTTTGTACTCGAAGAGGTAATTATCGTGAGATAATTATGAATTAAGGTGGTAACACGAGATTTAACTCTCGTCCTTTATATAAGGGCGAGAGTTTTTTGTGTATTAAGGAGGATATATGATAGAAATTAAAGATATTTGCAAAAATTTTGATAATTTTGAAGCAGTAAAAAATGTTAATCTGAAAATTGAACAAGGTGAAATTTTAGGAATTATTGGTTCATCTGGAGCAGGTAAAAGCACACTGATTAGAATAATTAACCAACTAGAAAAACAAACAAGTGGAGAAATTATCATTGAAAATGAAATACTAAACAATAAAAATATTAGACGTAAGCGCCAAGAAATTGGCATGATTTTTCAACATTTTAATTTATTGTGGTCTAGAACTGTGAGAGAAAATATCGAACTTCCCTTAGAGTTTACTAAAGAATCAAAAACAAAGAGAAGAAAAGTTTCTTCCAATCTTATTGAACTTGTAGGATTGAAAGGTAAAGAAAATTCCTATATTAATGAATTAAGTGGCGGACAAAAACAAAGAGTTGCTATTGCTAGAGCATTGACAAATAATCCCAAATTATTACTATGTGATGAAGCAACAAGTGCACTAGATCCTGAAACATCTAATTCAATATTAAATTTATTGAAAGAAATTAATCGTGAATTAAATTTAACTATAATTTTGATTACTCACCAAATGGAAGTAGTACAAAAAATTTGTCATAGAGTAGCAGTAATGGATAATGGAGAAATTATAGAAAGTGGAGATATCAACAATATTTTTAAACATCCAAAACATCTTATTACCAAGAAATTTATTCAATCAGTTAATCATGGAGAAATTGAAAACAGCAAGGAAAATTTAAAGAAATTATATCCTGATAAGAAATTAATTCGCTTAACTTTTACAAAAGATAGTGGTAATTATCCAATTTTATCAGAAGCCATTTTAAAATTTAGCTTATCAGTAAATATTGTAAATGCAAATTTAATAGCAACAAACGAAACTCCAATGGGTATAATGTATATTTTAGTATTAAATGAAGAGAAAAAATATCAAAAATTTGTAGAATATTTAGAAAACAAACAAGTAGGAGTTGAAGTAGTATGATTGAAGAATTAAAACTAGTTAATTGGGAACAAATTTTAGAAGCTTTACAAGAAACACTGTATATGAGTTTTGTTTCACTATTCTTTACTGTTATTATTGGGCTTGCAACTGGAATTGTATTGTATTCTACAAGAACTAATGGTTTATATGAAAATAAATTTATTAATAAAGCAATAGATTTTATTGTAAATGTGCTCAGAGCTATTCCATTTATTATCCTCATGTTTTTAATTATACCCTTTACAAAATTATTAACAGGATCAATGCTTGGAGTAAATGCTGCCTTACCATCATTAATTATTGCAGCATCCCCTTTTTATGCGAGACTATGTGTTCTAGCATTTATGGAAGTAGATAAAGGAGTTATTGAAGCAACAAAAGCAATGGGTGCAACAAATTTTCAAATTATTAGAAAAGTTATTATTCCAGAAGCAAAACCAGCTTTGGTATCAGGTATTGGAGTATGTGCAATTTCACTTATTTCATACACTGCAATGGCTGGAGCAATCGGTTCTGGAGGACTAGGAAATCTTGCTTATCTATATGGACTAGCAAGAAGAAACGATGCAGTATTGTATATTGCTACAATACTTGTTATAGCAATCGTATTTACCGTACAAGGATTAAATGACCTTGTCGTAAAGAAAATAGATAAAAGATAAAAAATTAGGAGGAAAGTTATGAAAAAATTAGTAAGTATTTTATTGGGAACATCTTTGGTATTATTAACATTAGTTGGTTGCGGAGAAGAAGAAGGCAGTACAGATAAGATTGTTGTAAGTGCAACTTTAGATCCACATTCAAAAATTTTAGAATTTGCAAAACCAATTTTAGCTGAAGAAGGTATTGAGCTTGAAATAGAGGTGCTAGATAACTATTATATTTTTAATCAAGCATTAGATAATGGTGAAGTAGATGCAAACTTTTTCCAACATACACCATTCTTTAACGATGAGGTAGAAACAAATGGATATGATATTGTTAATATTGGAGGAGTGCACATTGAACCTTTTGGCTTTTACTCAAAGACCATATCTGAAGTAGAAGATATTCCAAAGGGTGCAGAAATTATCATTTCAAATGCAGTGGCAGATCATGGACGAATTTTATCAATTCTAGAAGGAGCTGGAGTAATAAAACTTAAAGATGGTGTGGAAATTTTAAATGCTACTTTTGAAGATATTGAAGAAAATCCAAAGGATATTAAGTTTACAGAAATTAATCCAGAGCTTCTAATTACTACGTATGAAGAAGGTGAAGGGGATCTAGTTGCAATAAATGGAAATTATGCAATTTCAGCAGGACTTAAGCCTACAGAAGATGCAGTTATTTTAGAACAAGCTGATGAATCCAACCCATATGTTAATATAGTTGCTGTACAAAAAGGAAGAGAAAATGATGAAGTATTATTAAAATTAATAGAAGTTTTACAGTCAGAGGAAGTGAAAGAATTTATAATTGAAACATACAGTGATGGAAGTGTAATACCCGTTGAATAAATAATTAGAATACAAAAGAGAAGTGTAGTTTATTACATTTCTTTTTTATGAATGAAATTACTATCATTTATAGAAGATAAATATAGGTGATAAAATGAAATGTATGAGATGTAACAATAAAAATAGACTATTGTTTGAAAAGCTTTTTTGTCCTAATTGCACACAATGTTACTATTGTCTAAAATGTGCACATATTTCTATTTTCAAGTTATGTGACAGTCTAAAAGAAGATTTAATATTTACATATGAAAATGTAACTCTTAAACTACAATACCATTTAACTAATAATCAAAAAATAATTAGTGATAAAATAATTAAAAATATTATTAATTCTAATATATTTATTAATGCCACATGTGGTGCTGGTAAAACTGAAATTGTTTTTAAAGTTATTAAAAATTACATTAATAATCATAAACATGTTTGTTTTGTAACTCCAAGAATTGAAGTTACAAAAGAACTATATCTACGTTTTAATAAAGTATTTAATACTACGTTTGGAATAATTACAGGTGAGGAAAAGATCCATACAGGTGCAATGTTTTTTATGACATGTAATCAACTAATAAATTATCACGACACTTTTGACTTAGTAATTGTTGATGAAGCAGATGCCTTTCCACTTGCAAATGATAAAATACTAGAAAGTGGAATTAAAAAATCTTTAAGAACAAATGGAAAAATTATAAAAATGAGTGCTACTCCATTAAAAATTGAAAAAGATTATATCACATTATCATTATTTGAAAGATATCATAAACAGATTATTCCCACCCCAGTATTTCAAAAGACTTCAATGAATTATTTAAAAAATATAACAAAAAAAGATAAGTGGATAATATTTTTTCCAACAATTAAAACTCTTCAAGAAACCTACAACCTTTTAAACAACCCAGATATTATTATTTGCCATAGTAGAATTACAAATATTTCAGAAAAGTTAAGTGCTCTACATGATTCATACATAATTTTTTCTACTGCAATTTTAGAACGCGGAATAACTTTATCCAATATTAATGTTTTAGTTTATAATTCTCACCATGAAAATTTTAAAGCCAATACATTGATTCAAATTAGTGGCAGAGTTGGAAGAGTTTTTCCACATACTAATGGTAATATCATATTTATGGCAGATTATAAAACACGAGCAATTATAAATTCAATTAAATATGTAGGTAGTTTAAATGATTAAATGCATAATATGTTATCAAAAATTTTCTGAAACTATTTCCATAGATACACTTTTAAAACCCACTGTGTACTGTAATGAGTGTTTAAGTAATTTAAAAAAGGTTGAAAATAGTTGCTCCTACTGCTCTCATCCAATAGGATATAAATGTTGTGATAAAAAAATTGTTAATATTAGTTTATATCATGAAAACAGTTTTTTGAAAAACGTTTTGTATCAAATTAAATATCTAAACTTATATAATAAATTATTTTTATTTGAAAATGCACTAATAGAAGCAACACAACAGTTTGAAAACTATGTAGTAGTCCCAGTTCCATTATCAACAATAATGCAAAATAAGCGAGGTTTCAATCAATCTTATATTTTAGCATCTTTTACTAAATTACCTATTATTAATTGTCTAAGTCGACTAGATAATAAAACTCAAAGTAAAAAAAGCTATTTAGAGAGAATAAATAGCCCTCCAATGTTTACTTTGAAATTTATACCAAAAAGTAAAAATATTTTAATAATTGATGATGTATTTACTACTGGTACAACGCTAAAATCTATAGTAAAACTATTTCCTGATGAATACAATATCACATGCTTAACACTACAGAGAACTATTTTAAAATAAATCATTTTTTTATAGGTAAATTTATGATATAATGTAGTAAATAAACGGAGGTGTTTTTATGAAATATAAAGTTAGAGGAAAAAACGTTGAAATTACTGAAGCAATGAATTCACACTTAGAAGGAAAACTTACTAAACTAGATAAATACTTCATAAACTATGATGAACTTGAAGCTAGTGTGTTGGTGAGAATTTATCCAGAAACTACAAAGGTTGAAATTACTATACCTACAAAAAGCTTTACTTTAAGAATCGAAGAAGAGCACGGTGATATCTATACTGCATTTGACCATGCAATTGATAAATTAGAAAGACAAATTAGAAAAAATAAAACTAGATTACAAAATCGTAGTAGAGGAAAAGATATTTCACAATTTTCATTTGACTACGACTCTAATACAGATGAAATTAATGAAGTTGTTAAAACTAAAACTCTTGAACTTAAGCCAATGGATATAGATGAGGCAGTTTTACAAATGGAACTGATTAATCATGACTTCTTCGTATTCCATGACATAGATATCAATGGTGTAAGTGTTGTATATAGAAGAAATGATGGCACTTATGGTGTACTTGAAACAAAATAAAACTAAAAAGCATTGCTTAAAGCAATGTTTTTTAATGCAGCAAAAAAGGATTTAATCAAAATTAAATCCTTTTTAAATAGCAAATTATTTCCAAACTTTTTTATCTACATTCTTAATTCCTAAAGCATCAGGATCGAATGTTGGCTTCTCAACTTTTTCTTTAATTTGTCTTTCATAATCAACAAGTGATTTTATTGCTGGTGCTCCACCAAGAATAGAAATTAGTAATATACCTACAACATTGTACCAAGCCATAATACCAACACCAACATCTGCAAATTGCCATACAGCTCCAACTTCCATTGCTGAGAACACAATTACAACTCCTAAGAATAGAATTCGTACTACTAGCGTTAAGAATGCACTTGACTTCTCTTCACCATTTTCATCAACTTTACCAGTTAAGTAAGCAATATTTGTTTCAGCCATATAATAATATGCCATTAAAGTTGTAAAAGCAAAGAAGAATAAAGCAATTGCCACAAATTTAGGCCCAATACTTCCTCCAAGTACTTCTGAAACAGCAGATTGTGTAAATGCTGGTCCAGCATCTATACCTTGCATTCCTGGACCTGTAAAGACTGGATCTCCTGCTGCATTAAATACTTGATAACTTTCTGTAATTAAAATCATAAATCCTGTTGCACTACATACTAGTAAAGTATCAAAGTAAACTGAGAATGCTTGAACTAGCCCTTGCTCAGCAGGGTGATTAACCGATGCTGCTGCTGCTGCATGAGGTCCTGTCCCTTGACCTGCTTCATTAGAGTAAAGTCCACGTTTTACACCATTCATTATTGCAAACCCTAATATACCACCAAGTCCAGCATACGGTGTAAATGCATATTTAAATATTTGAGTAAACATCTCTGGAATCATTTTAATATTTACAACAATTATAATGAAAGCAATTATCATATAAGCAATTGACATAACAGGAACAATAACCTCAGCTGCAGAGGCAAGACGCTTAGTTCCACCAAAGATTACAATTGCAAGAATAATTGCAACAAAAGCTCCTACAAGTATCTTAATCATATCAACTTCTCCACCACCTATTTGTGCTGTTAAAGTACTATTTGAAAAGAATCCTGTTTGTACAGCAGTAGCGATTGAATTTGCTTGAACACCTGGTAAAAAGATACCCATAGAAAGAAGTGTTATAACAGCAAATATAATACCAAATGCTTTATATCCTGTAAATTTTTCGAAATAATATGCAGGACCACCACGGTACTCTCCATCTATTTCTTCCTTATATATTTGTCCTAGAGTTGATTCAATATACGCTGTTGCTGAACCTAATGTAGCAATAACCCACATCCAAAATAATGCACCTGGTCCACCAAAACCTATAGCTGTCGCAACACCAGCAATATTACCAGTACCCACACGACCTGCTACAGAAAGAGCGAATGCTTGGAAAGATGAAACCCCTGCATCATCATCACCTTTAGATAATAACAGCTTTGCCATCAGTTTAATTTGTCTAACTTGAACAAATCTTGTTCTAATAGTAAAGAACGCTCCTGCACATAATAAGATAACTAATAACGGTACACTCCACACATAAGAGTTTAACCACTCACCAATATCAGCGATCGTATCTAATACACTTAGAAATTTAATCATATTTCTACCTCCATTTTTGTTTTCTTATTTATATAATACTCCTTTTTTTTTTATTCTGCAAGGACTTAGACACAATTTAAACACAATTACATTACTTTTTATTAAAAAGCTTAAAAAAAAGATAGTGAATTTATACACTATCTCTAGAACTTTTCATAATAATCAATGGCCTTGTTTTACTCATTCTATCTACTATACTTGTACCTTTTGTACTTAAAAAAATAAAATTTACAACTAAAAATATATAATATAAAATCGAAACTATAGAAAATATCATTGACGCTATAATAATATATGAATTAAGAGGAATAAAAATTATGCACATCATTATATATTGAATCCCTAAGTTTGTAAATAACATTTTAACAGTTAAATCAGAATAAGTTAATTTTGTACCATTTGTTTTAACAATTTTTAATCCAGTTAACATACATCCTAAAGTTTTTCCACCTAATAATTTTGCTAAAATTACATAATAAAAGATAAATACTACTAGAATAAACATTGCATCATTAGCAGACGCTATAAAATATTTATTTACTAAAACTTCAAATTCTGTAAAATCTTCAGGAGATGTCCCCATATTTATAAAAAATTCTGAAATTTGATTGGCATATGGTGCAGATGTAGAAACGACAAATAATCCAGTTAATACATTTACAACTAAAAAATCAAACATAAATGAAACAACTCGCTTTACAATATAATTATTTTTCATCACTACACCTCTTTATATATTCATTTGCAATAAAAACAAATTTTTCTATAGAAATTTGCTCCGCTCTATCTTGCAAGGTTAAATCTACTTTTGCAAATAATTCTTCAACTAATAATAAATCATATTTCTTTAAATTATTTCTCAAATTCTTTCTTTTGAACTGAAAACAATCGTGTACAAATTTTGAGAAAAATTGCATATTATCTATTTCATACTTATTATGCCTAACGAATTTCATAACTACACTATCAACATTTGGTGGTGGAACAAATACATTGCGACTTACACTCATTAACTCACTTATTTCATAACTAATTTGAAGCATAATTGAAAGTGCATTATATTCTTTTGACCCCGGACATGCTCTTAGACGAGTTCCTACTTCTTTTTGCATCATTACATATAACTCATCAAAATTTAATTCAGACTCAATTATTTTAAACAATATTGGAGTTGTTATATAATATGGAAGATTAGCAACTACTTTATAGGACTTATTAGGTAAATATTCATTTAAATTAACCTTTAAAAAATCTTTAAAAAATATAGTTAGATTTTCATAATTTACATTTGCATTTAAATAATCTCTTAAAGTTAAATCAATTTCAAAAGCATAAACATATTTTGCCTTCTCACATAAAAGTTGTGTAAGAGCACCTATACCACACCCAATTTCTAAAACATAATCTTCATTATTAACATTAGATTTTGAAACAATTGAATTGAGCGTATTTTCATCTGTAAGAAAATTTTGTCCAAAATTTTTTTTAGTCTTAATATTGTATTTTGACATTATAGACTTAGTATTTTTTACATTTCCTATTTTCATAAACTCACCTTAAATATTGAAAAGCCACATTAACTAAGTTAATATGGCTTACATTCTTATAATCCGTATTTTTTATTAAACTTATCAACTCTACCTGCACTACCACCTTGCTTTTGTTCACCTGTATAAAATGGATGACACTTATCACAAGTTTCAATATTAAGCGTTTCATTAACAGAACTTACTTCAAACTTATTTCCACAAGAACACTTAACTGCAGTTTTTTGATATTTTGGATGAATATCTTTTTTCATATATAACACTCCTCTCGCCATGATATTTGTATATCATAGTTTTACCTCGTTTATTATAGCATAAAAACTGTAGTAAAACAACTATTTTAACTTAATAACTACAAAACGTTTTGGCTCTTCACCTTCACTTGTAGTAGTAACAAATTTATCATTTGCCAAATATTCATGAATAATTCTTCTTTCATATGAGTTCATAGGTTCAAGCTTAGCCTCAACCTTAGTTTTAGCAACACTTCTAGATACACTGTGTGCAATGCGTTCAAGCTGCTTTACCCTAGCTTCTTTGTAATCACCAACATCAACTGAAACCTTGATATATCGACCAACTTGCCTTCTAAGAGTTTGACTTGTAATATGGATAATAGAATTTAAAGTTTTCCCATTTTTTCCAATTAAAATTCCATTATTCTCACAATCAATACTAACACATACAACATTATTTGAAAATGAAGAATCAATTGTAACTTCATTAATATCAAAATGACTAAGTAATTCTCGCACAAATTCTTCAGCATATGCACTTATGTACGAAAATGGAATAACAGATATTTTAGTTTCTTTTGATCCCACACCTAAAATCCCTTTGCTTCCTTCATCTAACACTTCAATAATCATCTCTTCTTCACTTAAATTAAATTCTTCTTCTGCTTTAAGTAAAGCGAGCTCATAATTTTTCCCAGTAAATTCTACTTTATTTATTTTCATAAATTACACCTTCTTTATAATAATTGTTTGAATAACACTTACTAGCGAAGAAGCTATGAAGTAAACTGCAACACCTACAGGTAAAGTAAATGATATGAATGCCATCATTATTGGCATAAAGTATTGCATCATCTTCATTTGTTGACCCATCATATCAGGCGCATTTTCTGACGCAGCGTTATAAGGCCTTTTAACATCAGCCTTAGGGTTTTTATTAGCATTTTGAGTATATCTCATACTTAAAAAGTTAAATAGAAATACTAATAAAATTGGAATTATATATACAAAATGGTTTTGATCAAAAATTTGAAACTGTGGACTTGAATCAAGTTCTAAACCTAAAAATGGATCACTAAATATACCAGGTGTACGGTAAATTGCTGAATAGAATCCAAAGAATATTGGCATAGTTATTAACATTCCCCAGCATCCACCTAGCATACTTACATTATTATCTTTATATATTTTTTGAACCTCTGCATTCATTCTCATTTGAGACTCTCTATCAGTTTTTCCTGCATACTTAAGTCTTACTTTTTGAACTTTTGGATTTAACTCCTGCATTTTCTTTTGTTGCTTACTACTCTTCAATGTTATTGGAAGTGCGACACCCCTAACAATTAATGTTGCCAAAATAATCGCAAGTCCATAACTTGAAAGAGCTTCACCTAAAAATGTGATTAACTTTACTAAAGGATATACAATTAATCCTCCAAACCATCCATCTTCAGAATAAACTTCCTTAAATGTTGAATCTTTATCAATTTGATTAATTACTGTCCTTTGTCCCTGTTCATTAACAACAGGCTTCCCATCACTATCTTCTTCATACTTAACACCACAACTTGTTAAAGTAAAAAGTGATAAAACAGCAAATAAAACAAATACATGTTTTTTTCCTACATTAAATACACTACTCATCGTCTTCCTCCATTAATAATCTTGATGTGAACAATAGTTCCAATATTTTTTTGAACCTTTGATCATAAGTCATTTTAATAGAAGGTTTTCTACATATAATTACATAATCATAACTTCCTATCATCTTGCCATGAATCTTACTAATAATATCTCTTGTAACTCTTTTCTCATAATTACGATCAACTGCTCTTTTTAAAATCTTTTTACCAACACTAATACCTACCCTACAATAACCTATATTAGTATTCAGATAATAGATTATATATTCTTTAGAATATATTTTCTCTCCATTATCAATGACACTTTGAAAATCTTTAGCCGACTTAACTCTAAATTTCTTTCTCATATAGAAAAAACCACCTTAGTGGTCAACCTTTACACAGTTAATGAGTGACGTCCTTTTCTTCTTCTAGAAGCTAAAACTCTACGTCCACCTACAGTGCTCATTCTTGCACGAAATCCGTGTGTCTTTTTTCTTTTACTTTTATTTGGTTGATATGTTCTTTTCATAACTAACACCTCCTAGCACATTCATAGCCATACTATTATATAATGGGATATCAAAAATGTCAAGAAATTATTTGAAATAAGTTAATTTTACTTTATAAATATATTTAGTTCAAGATCTACTTTTTTATACAATACATTTATTAAATATTATAATCAAATTTTTATGCTCATTTTCATAGTTTATAAAAACTAAAAAAGATGCTTTTAAACATCTTTAAGTACTTAATTAGTCAATCACTAAGCGTTTTTAATACTAGACTTACCTTGATATTTTGCCTCACTACCAAGTTCTTCTTCAATTCTTAGTAATTGATTATATTTTGCAATACGATCAGTTCTTGAAAGAGAACCTGTTTTAATCTGTCCTGAATTAAGAGCGACTGATAAATCTGCAATAGTTACATCTTCAGTTTCTCCACTTCTATGAGAAATAACTGTAGTATAACCTGCGTCATTTGCCATCTTAATTGTTTTTAATGTTTCTGTTAAAGACCCAATTTGATTTACTTTAACAAGAATAGAATTAGCAATGTTATTTTGAATTCCCTTTGACAAAATATCAGCATTCGTTACAAATAAATCATCTCCCACTAACTGAATTTTTGATCCAACTGTTTGAGTTAAATACTTCCACCCATCCCAGTCATTTTCATCAAGACCATCTTCAATTGAAATAATTGGATATTTTGTAATTAATTCTGCATAAAAATCAGACAATTCTTCTGAAGTAAGCTCTTTTCCACCTTCTCCAGCTAAAACATATTTCCCTTTTTCTTTATCATAAAACTCACTTGATGCAACATCCATTGCAAGACATACATCGCTTCCCGGTTTATATCCTGCTTTTTCTATAGCCTCAATAATTGTTTGAAGTGCTTCTTCATTGCTTCCTAGATTAGGGGCAAAACCACCTTCATCACCAACTGAAGTACTGTATCCTTTTGACTTTAAAACCTTGGCAAGATTATGAAAAACTTCTGCACCTATTCTTAAAGCTTCTTTAAATGTTTTTGCTCCTACAGGCATAATCATAAATTCTTGAAAATCTACATTGTTATCAGCATGACTTCCACCATTAATAATATTCATCATTGGTGTAGGAAGTATATTTCCTGTACCTAAATACTTAAATAAACTTATTCCTTTTTCATCTGCAGCAGCGTGAGCAGCAGCTAAACTAACACCTAAAATTGCATTAGCACCAAGTTTTCCTTTATTATTTGTTCCATCTAAATCAATCATTACTTTATCCAAGTTCTCTTGTTCAAACACATCAAGACCTACAACTGTTTTTGCAATCACTTCATTTACATTTGCAACAGCTTTTTCTACACCTTTTCCTAAATATCTACCTTTATCTCCATCACGAAGTTCAACTGCTTCATGTTCTCCAGTACTTGCCCCACTAGGAACAATTGCTCTTCCAAATGCCCCATTTTCTGTTATTACCTCAACTTCTACTGTTGGATTCCCTCTTGAATCCATTACTTCTCTTGCCCAAACTTTTGTAATTTTACTCATTTAAATTTCCTCCATAATAATTGATTTTCCACTCATTTCCTGTGGTTGTTTTTCACCTAACAATTTGATAATTGTTGGTGCTATATCACACAAACTCATATTCTCTTTTAAAATCACTTCTTTGTTAGTAACAATAAATGGAACACGATTTAATGTATGTGCAGTTACTATGTTTCCTTCTTCATCAAGAAGACGTTCACTATTTCCATGGTCAGCAGTTATTAGCATTACTCCACCTAGTTCACAAACTTTTTCATACACTCTTCCAATATTATAATCAACTGTCTCAACAGCTTTAATTGTTGCTGGTATATTTCCAGTGTGACCTACCATATCTGGATTAGCATAATTTAGGATTACTACATCATAATTATTATCCAATTCTTTAAGCAGTTTATCTGTAACTTCATTAGCACTCATCTCAGGTTGCATATCATAAGTAGCAACTTTGGGTGAATTTACTAAAACTTTATTCATTCCTGGATAAGCTTGCTCTATTCCACCGTCAAAAAAGAATGTAACATGTGCATACTTTTCCGTTTCTGCAATACGCAACTGTTTAAACCCCTTAGCTGACAAGAATTCTCCTAGTCCGTTTTTTATTTTTTTTGCTTCAAACATTACTGAAGAATTAACTCTTGTATACTTTGAAATTGTAGCAAAGTAAATGTTATCGAACTTCTTCTGCCCAAAAGCATTAAAATTTTTATCAATAATAGCATTACTTATTTGAATAGCACGATCGGGTCTAAAATTCATAAAAACAAACGCATCTCCATCTTTAACGCCCTCATAATCATTAAGCACATAGGGAATAATATTTTCATCAAAAACCTCTTCGCTATAGCTACTTTCAAGCCCATCTAAGATACTTTCATACTTTAGAGCATCTGCATTTACAATTGCATTGTATGCTTTTTTTGTACGCTCATAATTTGTATCACGATCCATCGCATAAAACCGACCAGCTGCACTAACGATATGAGCATTATCAAGTTCATCAGCTAAATTTTCAATTATATTAATATATGACCTAGCAGTTTTAGGTCCAACATCACGCCCATCATAAAATGCATGAACATATATTTTAATACCTTCATCATCTAAGTGCTTAATCATTTCAATTATATGATTAATATGTGAATGAACTCCACCATCACTTAACAGACCCATAATATGTATTACATTATTATTGTTTTTTGCAAAATTAATAAGCTCATTGTATATTTTGTTATCTATAATTGTATTTTCTGCAAAACTTTTGTTTATTAATTCTAGTTGCTGATATACAACTCTTCCTGCTCCTATATTTAAATGTCCGACTTCAGAATTTCCCATTTGCTTAGCTGGAAGCCCGACACTTTGACCACTAGCATTTAGTGTAGTATGTGGATACATTTCAAGCATTCTATCTAAATTTGGTTTAGAAGCTAAATCAAAAGCATTTCCATTGCTCGGTTTTGCAAGTCCTGCTCCATCCATTATTGTAAGTACAATCGGTCTCATTATTTCACATCCCCGATTATTTCAACTCCTGGTAAAATATTTCCCTCTAAAAATTCAAGACTAGCACCTCCACCAGTAGAAACATGACTAAATTTTTCTTCATATCCTGCTTTTTCTACTGCACTAGCACTATCTCCTCCACCTACAATAGTTACAGCTTCACTACCTGCAAGCACTTCACACACAGCAAAAGTACCCTTATTGTAATTAGAAAACTCAAATACTCCCATTGGACCAGTCCATACAACAGTTTTTGCATCACTTAAAACCTCTCCATAAAGTTTCTCAGTTTTTGGTCCGATATCTAAACACATTAAATCAGGACTTATTTTATCACTATCAACAACTACAACTTCAGTTTCATTACTAAATTCAGTACTAGCACGATTATCAACTGGTAAAATTATTTTTTCACCACTTTTAGCAAGTAATTCTTTAGCTAAATCAAGGAAATCATCTTCACACAAACTTTTTCCTACATCATAACCTTGAGCTTTTAGAAAAGTATAAGCCATACCTCCACCTATAATTACTTTGTCAGCAATTTCAAGTAAACGATTGATAACTTTAATTTTATCACTAACTTTACTTCCACCAATTATTGCAACAAATGGACGCTTTGGAGTAGTTAATGATCCTTCTAAGTACTCAAGCTCTTTTTCAATTAAAAATCCGATTGCACTCTCGCTAACATTACTGGCAATCCCTACATTACTAGCATGCGCTCTATGAGCAGTTCCAAATGCATCATTAACGAAAACATCACCAAGACTAGCCCAATAAGAAGCTAATTCTGTATCATTTTTACTTTCTTTTTTACCAGATAAATCCTCATATCTAGTATTTTGAACTAAAAGTACACTTCCTTCTTCTAAAGAATCAATCATACTTTCTAGTTTACTACCTCTAGTCTTAGAACTAAACAATACCTTTTTACCAAGTAACTCACTAAGTTTATCACAAACAATTTTTAAATCATTCTTCTCTAAATCTGATTCATTTTTAACTCTACCAAGATGCGAAAATAAAACAAGTTTAGCATTATTTTCTAGTGCATATCTAATTGTTGGTAGTGCAGCACTAATACGCTTACTATCAGTAATTGCTCCATCATTAATAGGTACATTAAAATCTACACGCATTAAAACTTTTTTACCACTTATTTCTAAATCTCTAATTGTCTTTTTCATAACTTTCTCCTATTTTATTAAATTAATTGGTTTTTCATTTATATAACATTCAATATTATTACTTACTAAATCTACAATACGCTTTCTTGCCTCTTTAGTCGCCCATGCTACATGTGGAGTTAAAATAAAATTTGGAAGACTAAGTAATGGATGAGTTTTTCCTATCGGTTCACCATCAACAACATCAAAAGCAGCAAAGTAGATTTTCCCATTTTTTAATGCTTCATATAAATCATCACTATTTACAAGACTTCCTCTTGACGTATTAATAAGAATTACTCCATCTTTCATTTTATCAATACTACTTCTATTTATCATATATTTATTATCTTTAGTTAACGGACAGTGAAGAGAAATAACATCACTTTCAGCAAGTAATTTATCTAGTTTAGAAGTATCATCATTAACATCATATGTAATAAGACTCATTCCTAGACTTTCTAAAATTTTTGCCGTTGCCTTACCAATTTCCCCATAACCAATAATTCCAGCAGTTTTATTATCTAATTCTATAAGATCTTCTTTAACAACACTCCAATCAAGTCCATTATTCCACATATCTGATCTAACGTATTCATTATAGTTAGCTACTCTATTAACAACCTCCAAAAGTAATGCTACAGTAGCTTGAGCAACTGAAGAAGTTCCATAATTAGGAATATTAGAAACTAAAATTCCATTTTTATTTGCTGCCTCGACATCAATATTATCTACACCAGTTGAACTAGTTATAATATATTTTAAATTACTGCATGACTCTATAACATTTTTATTTAAAGCAACATGACACGAAACGACAATATCACTATCATCAATTCTTTTTATTAGTTCAGCATCATTCCCATGCAAATTTTTCTCAAGTCTAGTAAAATATTTTACTTCTCCTAGTTTAGCAAGTCTTGCTTTATCATAATTCAAATAGATATCATCCAAAATTGTAATTTTCATTTTATCAGCTCCCTTATTAAATTATATCATATATATTTTTTATTATAAATTAGTTACATATAAAATGTAGTTTTTTTATCTATAAAAATAACTCAAAATGTTACAAAAGATTTAAAAGAAAACACAAAGAGATAAAATAGCTTAGATTATTCTCCATATATAACAATAAAATAATATATGTCAATTACACATCTTGCAACACTTTTATTATAAAATAATCTCATAATATGATAAAATATAAAATAGGAGGTGTAGAATATGAAACTAATCGTATTATCACTTGATGCTATAGGATATGATGATATTATAGAAAATAAAAACCTTTTTCCTAATTTGTACTCTATTATAAAAAAAGGGTCTTTTATTGAGCACGTTAAAACAATTTCACCATCTCTTACATATCCAATTCATACAACAATTTTAACTGGAGAATATCCTGACATACATAAAATTGATCACAATATTTACTTTCAACCATTTAAAGAAAAACAGGAATGGAATTGGTACTATAAAAATATCAAAACTCCAACTATAATCGATAAATTAAATCAAAATAAAAAAACTACCACTTCAATATTTTGGCCAGTAACAGCAGGAGCAAAAATAAAAAAATGTATTCCTGAAATATGGGATGCAAAAACAGGTAAAACAAAAGCTAGTCTAATTTTAAAATATGGAACTGCTCCTTTTATTATAAAAGATGCACTAAAACATAAAAACTTACTAAATGGAAAAGAAACAGTTGCACTTGATAGCTTTACATATAATGTATTTATGGACATAATAAAAAAAGATAAACTAAGTGATTTATCTTTAATTCACTTTTTAAGTGTAGATGGAGCAAAACACTTATATGGAAACTACTCAATACATACTAAAAATGCATTTATTACGCTTGATATGTATATTGGTAATATCTACAAGGAAATAGAAGATAGAGACGATATCACACTTGCAATTTTAAGTGATCATACCCATATTGATACAAGTCATAAAATAGATATTATGGAAATATTTAGACAACATGAATTATTATTCAATAATGACTATGTTGCCTATCCTAGAACATGCGATGGTAGTTGTTATGTGCATATAAAAAATAAAAGCCAAAAAGACCAAATTAAAAACAAAATCAGAAAAATTGTAACAACAACAAAGGGAATAAAAGCATTCTATGATTTAAGTGAAACAAATCATATATCGAGTGAAGCAGACTTTTTACTTGATGCTCAAGATGGATATTACTTTAATAAAAATGAGAAGTATATAGGACAACATGGGTATCACAGTGATCGTGAAAAATATGATGTATTTATAATCTTTGCTGGAGCAAATATTAAAGAAAATTTCAGAATTGAATCTGGACATATAATCAACCATGCTAAAACTTTTGCAAAAATTCTTGATGTAGAAATTGAAGGTTCTGGACAATGTATTGATGAAATATTTAAAAAAGATATTAATGATTAGTTAACCTCATTAATATCTTTTTAAATTGTCAAAGTAAATTTTGTTCCTTTATCAACCTCACTAGTAACATCAATTACAATATCATGAACACTAGCTATCTCCTTTACAATAGCAAGCCCTATTCCACTTCCCCCAGTATTTCTAGATCTTGAACTATCTTCACGATAAAATCTATTAAATATACTAGCAACATTACTAGAGTTTATTCCAATTCCAGTATCAGATACAATACATTTAACTCTTGAACCTTCCATATATACCTTTAAATTGACTTCTCCCTCTACTGTATATTTAAATGCATTATCTATCAAATTTTTAAACATCCTATCAATTAAATCATAGTTACCTTCTATATATATTCCCTCTTCAACATCTGCATTAAAAACAATACTTCTTTTACTGTAAATATCATTATATTTAAGACATAATTCACTTAAATTCAATTCATACATTTCAAATTTAGAAGTTTGCAATTTAGAATGCTCAATTATATTATCAATAACATTCTTCATACGGTATGATTCTTTAATTAAAATTTCACTAAATTCACTTTTGTTTTCTCTATCTATTATTTCACTAGCCATTACTATTGAGGCTAGTGGATTATTTAATTCATGACTTGCATCAACTAAAAAACTTTGATGTAATTTATCTAGTTGTTCAGTTTTAGTTATATCATAAAATTGTATTGCTACACTTTTAATTTCCCTATGTTTTTCCACAACCTTATACTTAATTGCAAAATACTTATTATTAATTTTAACACTATTAAAAACTTTCTTGCCATTAAATACATCATATATCACATTATAAACTTGATCATTGTCTATTTGTGAGTAATAATCAATATTTAAGTTATAAATATTATTACTAAAATATTCGTTGAAATATTCAATTTTACCCACACCATCTAGATGAATTAATCCAACATCAAGCTCACTTCGATAAGTAAGTAATCTTTCTAATTTTTTATTATCATCTTTACATTTTTTTAATTTATCTTCGTATTTTTTAAATTGTAAATTTCTTGATGAATTCACCTGAATACTATATATTTCATTAATAAATAAAAATAAAAAAACACAAGCAAACACCACAAGAGTATTTAATATACTTAAAGATACACTATAAATAATCGCAGCACAAATAATAGATAAAATAAAAACTTTTATAAAGCCTTTCATATTTTACTCCTTAAAATATAACCTACACCACGTACTGTTTTTAAATCTTCTTCCAACCCAAGCTTTTCACGTAGTTTATGAGTGTATACATCTACAGTACGAGTTTCACCTACATAATCATATCCCCAAACTTTAATAAGAATTTCTTCTCTTGAAATTACATTATTTTTATTTTCAACATAAAATTTTAATAATTCATATTCTGTTTTAGTGAGCTCTATTTCTCTATCATTCCAATATACAATCCTTACACTTTCATCTATTCTTAAGTGTTTAAAGGTATAGTTTGATTTTGATTTTTTAAGGCGCTTTAAAGCATTATCAATTCTGGCAATAACCTCACGCATTGAAAATGGCTTAACAATATAATCATCAGCCCCACATTCAAAAGCTTTAAGTTTACTTACTTCGTCCCCTACAGCTGTAAGTAAAATTATATATACATCTTGACTTTTATTTCTAATATATTCACAAATTTCAATTCCTGTTTTTTCAGGTAACAAATAGTCAAGTAAAACTATATCGAATAAATCATTATCATAAATAGAAATAGCTTCTTTACCATTACCACAAGTAACGCATTCGTGTCCCGCATTTTTTAAGTCATATTCAATCAGTTTTTGAATAGATAATTCATCTTCAACAATAAGTATTTTTGCCATAGTATCACCTCAAATCTATTATATCACAAAAATAAGACATACAATAAGTATGCCCTATACATTATTTAATATCAATACCTCCAAAAGCACATATGTAATCAACATACAAAGTATATTTAGCATCTGGAACACTACTTTTATAATCAACTCCACCAAATATTGCTTGTCCCTTAGCCACTACATTTACATCTTTTGGAACAAGAACTTCTATTCCTCCAAATATTGCTACTATCTCATCACTAATGTCAATAGAATTATCATATTTTCTTGCATCTTTGTTAAATATAGACTTATCATATAAAAGCATTTTAAATCCAATGACCAATAATGAAATAATTATTGCAACTGGCCATAACCAATCAAAATCTAAATAAGAAGTGGATTGAATAAGTAAAATAATTCCGATAACCAGTAAAAAATATGACCATTGTTTATTTTCTTTTGTTGCTATTCCAATTAATCCAGGAATAATTAAAAACATTGTCCACCAACCATCAAAAAACATGTTGAATCCTCTACCAAAAATAAGAGAAAATAGTCCACTTAATGCTAAAGCTATCAAGAATGCTCCCCATAATAATTTAGATAATTTATTTTCTTTGTTACAGCATTCTTTAGTTTCTTTAAAGGTATTATCATCTTCTTCATAATTTTCTTCTACCTCAAAAAAGATACTATCTTCTTTATTTAAAGTTTTTTTACTATCCTCTTGAATATGTTCGATATCTTCAAGAATTTCTTCCACATTTCCAAATTCACTAATTACAATAGCGAAAGCATCAGAATCACTTTTTCCTTCATTTTTTAATTCAATAAACTTTTCTTCCATATTTAAAAACAAATCTTGCTTTGCATCTAACACCTCTTTTGTTTCTGGTAAATTACTAAATATATTATCTAAATAATTTTTAATAAGATCAATCATTATTTTCCTCCCTAATAAACTTATTCACAACTTTTTTTGTATCTTTCCATTCTCTACAACACTTATAGTAAAACTCTTTACCCTTTTCAGTAATTTTATAATAAGTTCTAGCTCTACCTCTAGTTTCACTCCCATTGTATGACTCTATATACCCTAACTTCTTCAACCTATTAAAAGCAGAATATAAAGTTGTTTCTTTAATAATATACATGCCGTATGTCAGTTCCTTGATTTGCTTAGAAATACTGTACCCATATGAATCATCATCGAGCAGTAATGATAATAAAATCAAATCATTATATCCTCTTATATTATCTGTTTCAATCAAAAAATCACTTCCCTTTACTAAATCAATTTTTACTACGATAACCAAAGTAATTATTAAAATAAAAAGTGATAACTCTCACTCAGATATATAATATCATTTTTACTACGATAAGTAAAGTAGTTTATAATAAAAAACAACCATAAAGGTTGCTTTTTATTAATTACATAATATTAAGGGGAATATAAATTTGTGTGTAATTATTAACTACATTCGTATTATATATCATTATTGTGCTAATATTGTGGCATTATCAAAAGATGTTTTTTTTCAAAATTATTGCGATTTGTATACAAATATGGTATTATTAGGTAAGATAAAAAAGAGCACTCATAGCTTAGTAGGATAAAGCCTCAGATTCCGATTCTGAAGAGTAAGGTTCGAATCCTTATGAGTGCGCCATTTAATTTTAGGAGGAAAATATATGTATAGCGTAAAGCAAAAATTAAATACCGTGGGTATTATTTCTGGAATGTTCTTACTAATTATACCTTTTTATTACTATATAAGAACTTTCATATCATTAAGCACAATCAAAAGAAATAATGGTCCATTTGCACTAGTACTAACAACAACAATTGTAAGAATGGTATCAATTCTTATTATGTCATTCTCCGCTATTTCTTTGATAATAACTTTTACAAATACAAGTTATTACTATGGATATAGTACTCCATCAATATCAGAAGTTGTTGCTCCTTCTATCATAATGATATTAGTTGGAATTATCATGTTAGTTTTGTTTATTGTGACAGGAATTAATATGAAAAATTATTTAGAATCTGATAGAAGTGAAAGTCTTACAAATGATGAGCGTTTTGAATTAGCTAAAGTTGCTGGTATAAATCTTGCAAATATCCCATTATATATTGTTATTAAAACCATTATGGGTACTGAACTAATTAAATCAATTGACGATACAACTGGAAATGTAGTTATTGCATTCTTCATTGTATATGGAGTATCAATATTCTTATCTTGGATACCATTTATAGGATTTTTATTCGCTATTGCTTACATAGTATTGTATATTATATTAGCGGTTAAACTGAATGGACTGTTTACACCAATCATTATGACAGATGAACATGAAACGGATGAATATTCAAGTTTTAGCTCATTCTAAGATAAATTACTTAACATAAAAAAAGGCTATAGATTGTTACAATCTATAAGCCTTTTTTGTAATTACTCATCAAGTTTTTTTATAGAACTACTAAATGTAATTAGATTTATACCTGCAATCATCATCCATACCCCAATTAATATTCCAATTGAAAGTGCTAATAATAATGGATTAAAGAAAGAACTAATTCCAATTATAGTAGTAATAATGGCAGTAATAAAAATTAAAATCCATTTTTGCCCTTGTTTTTTTTGTATAAATGCAATCCTAAATTGAATAAGTCCAGAAACTGTAATCCAACCTGCAAAAATATAGATTAAGATAAATTCTGTTACAAAGTATAATAAACCATTACTAATAACAATAATCCCTATTAATAGTGAAAAAATACCATTAATTAAATACCAAATTGTATGTTCACTATCTTTTCTATCCGTAATATATGAGATAATATGCGTAATTCCTGATACCATCAACATGATTCCAATCACCCATGCAAGAGATAAAAATGTAGCTCCTGGAGTAAGCATTGCATATATTCCACTTACAATAAAAAGAATTCCGACTACTATTCTAAATATTTTCATAATTTCCCCTCCCTTTTCTAATTATATTTTAACACGACTGTAGTGTGAATACAAATGTTTAGTTTAAATTGAATTTAAATATTCTTTAATTAAATCATTATAATCTTGCTTAGTACGAGTTTTATTCACAGCTATTTTAACCACACTAGAATTAGGAAGTCCTTTTAAATAATAATGCATTTGACTTCTCATTTCACTAACAGCAATTTTTTCCCCTTTTAACATAACTAAACGCTCTAAATGATCAAGTGCTACTTCCATTCTTTTTTCTATTGTAAGTGGTGTATATGGTTTATTTTCAATATAACAATTTAACTCTTCAAAAATAAATGGATTCCCAAGACAACCTCTTCCAATCATCACTGCATCTACACCAGTATCTAACATTTTTTGAGCACTTTCAACATCAACAATATCTCCATTACCAATAACAGGAATATTTACTGCTTCTTTAACTTTTTTAATTAAATCAAGATCAGCACATCCTGAATACATCTGCTTTCTAGTTCTGCCATGTACAGCAATTGCAGCAGCTCCTGCCTTTTCAGCAATTTTTGCTATTTCTATACAATTTATAGATGAACTATCCCATCCAGTTCTTATTTTTACAGTAATTGGTTTTGAGCTTACTTTTACAACCTCTGTAATAATATTTTTCACTAATTCTGGGTTTTTAAGTAAAGCTGCTCCACTTCCTCCTCTTGTTGCAACCTTAGGTACAGGGCATCCCATATTAATGTCTATTATATCGCAGTTTGAATTTTTATCAATAAATCTTACTGCTTCTACAAAAGTTTCTACATCACTACCAAAAACTTGTAAACTTACAGGCTTTTCATCATCACTAACATACAGCATTTTTAAAGTTTTTTCATTTTTATAATACACTGCCTTTTCACTGACCATCTCAGTATATATTAATCCTGCACCATGCTCTTTAACAATAGTCCTAAAAGCATTATCACAAATACCTGCCATAGGAGCAAGAACTAATTTATTCTTAATTTCTACATTACCTATTTTCAACATAATCATCACCATAGATATTATAGCATTTTAATTCATATAATGAAAAGAATAAGTTTAATTCATATTATAGAAGTCATTTGAAGTGAATTCTAAAAAAAAAAAAAGGTAGAAAATACTTGTGAAATTTTTTAGAGAAAAGAAATAGTAAAACACATTAATTTATTGGAAAATTATCCCACTATCATAGATTATATTATTACACTATGGAAGATTTCCATATACTCTACCTCTTTATGGTATTTGCTTCTTTGCTTTTCCAGTAATTTTATCAATTGAAATTTTAAATACTTTTGTCCCTTTAATAGAACGATTTATAGCATGTTCAAAATGATGCATGTGTTCATTTAAATATTTTTTGCATAAAACTCTTAATACATCCACTTTTTCTCTCTCTGAATTAATTTCTGTAACTTGTCCAAATACTATTACACTTTCATAATATGTAGAAAAATTAAAATTTTCTGGCTCCATTACAGGACAAGTATCTCCGACTACCGTAAAACAAACTTTGGTGTTGTTTTTGATATTATTTAACTTATGTCCAACCATTGCACAGTGAAAGTAGAGTGCATCATTTAAAATGGCGTATGATAAAGGGACCCCATACGGTTGTAACTCTTCGCTAACAGTTGACAAAACACCATACTCACCATTAATTAGAATCTTCATTGTCTCTTCACTAGTTAATTGACGATTTTTCTTTATCATTTTATGTTTCATAAACACCTCCTTATAGTATTTAAATTATAGCATAAAAAAATAATATATAGTATAATAAAGCAGAGGTGATGAAATGAAATTAAATAGTTTTCAACTAAAGATCATTGCAATTGTTTTAATGACGCTATCCCATATTCAATATCATATAGGAATAAGTACTGTTTTATATATTGGTCAAGCTTCATTTCCAATTTTTGCTTTTTTATGTGCTTACAGTGCCACTAAAACAAGAAATATCACTAAATTTTTTCTAAGACTTTTAATATTTGGAATAATTATTCAAATCCCATTATTGTTTTTAAATGAAAATTATATAAATATCTTTATTACACTAGCTTTAGGAGTTGGTGCCATTTATGCAGTAAAGTCATACAACTACTATTTATTAATGCCCATATTTCTATTTGCATATTTTACTAATTTGGATTACGGTGTATTTGGAATATTAGTAATTCTTGGTGCATACTTACTTAATTTTAACAAGCTATATTTTTCAATACTGCTAATTGTCTTGCAATTTATATGGATTGAAATATTTAATGATTTTTCATTTTATCAATGGTATGCACTACTAGCCATTCCACTAATTACCCTATATAACTTTGAACCTGGAAGTAAAAAATTTAAATATCTTTTCTATATTTATTACCCACTACACACTGTAGTTATATATGGAATATCTCTTATAATATGATTACAGTACTAATAGTTTATAATATTTTAGTGTTTATTATATATGGAATTGATAAATATAAGGCAGTAAAGAAAAGATACAGAATTAGTGAACGATTTTTAATCACGCTATCTTGCCTAATGGGATGTATAGGGGCAATTTCAGCAATGATATTTTTTAGACATAAGACAAAGTCATCATATTTCAAATTAAGAATCATACTTTCTAGCTTTATAAGCACGTTATTATTTTTAAGTATTATCTATTTTATGATATAATAATAGTATGCTAAAAATAGAAATTGGAAAAGATATAAGAATATTTAAAAATGGTGAAGAAATAGTAATTTCTCAAAAGAAACTGAAAGCTATCTTCGCTTTTTTTGCTATAGAAAAAAGTGTTGAAAGACAAACGGTAGCAGACATGTTTTTTCAAGGAAATAAAAATCCTATAAGAAATAGTATTTATATGATAAATAAACTTTTAGATTTAGATTTCATCTCGAATAAAGGTAGAAATTTAATTGCACTAAATAACCGAATTGAATATGAAATAGATATTAATTATACTGATTTTTTACAAGATTTAAAATTCAAAAATGAACCCTTTTTTTTATGGAAGCAACAGCAAATTCAGTCTGAATTCTATGTAAATCAAGAACTGCTGGACACTATTTACTATGACTTCTTAAAAGATGAGTCAATGAATTATTTGATTAATGGAAAAAATGGTGTAGGTAAAACAGAATTTGTTTCAAGATTATATGATATTACAGACTCAAGTAAAATTAGAATAAAATGTACTACCCATGAACAAAATTTTTCACTAAATATTA
>JBKEBI010000072.1:0-10861 GCA_047973085.1 Bacilli bacterium
TGATAGCGATGTAACTAAGTCTGCTAAGTTTGTATTATCAAACAAGTATTTTAATAAAAAAGATAGTATAAAAATAATTGAGTATTACGTCAAAAACGGTGAAAGAAAAACTTTAGAAATAGGTAAAAACGTAAAGGAATTTCTTAAAGAAGTAGTTAAAAGTAGTAGAAGTGGGTACATGGAAGATGTATTAAAAAAGGTTAATTATTTAGATAGTGGCAGGAAAATTACGGGAAAATGTGGTAAAGTTTTGTGTTCTAAAGAATATAATAACCATATAGCGAATGTGGTTACTGGTGGAGTTGGTGCTAAAGGTGATGTTGAATATGGGAAAATTGTAAGAGATAGGCTTAGATTTGTCGCTAAAAAAGTAGAAGATGATTTAGATAAATGGATAAAAGACAATGATTATATAATAAAATTAAATGTAGATAACATTAAAAGGTACGCAAAAGATCTTGAAAGTTGCGGAGAAAGAAGCTATAATTTAATTGATAAGGCTAATAAACTTGATTGGTTTGTTGGTGGAGATGAGAAAAAAATCTTAGCTCTACAGAAAAAAATAAATTCACAAAATAGTGGTACTAAAATTAAAGAAGATGGAGTTTATGGTAAAGAAACAGAAAAAGCGTGGACTTGGTATGTTGAAGAAGCTGTAAAACTTGTTTTATTACCAGCACCGTTAAAAGTAAAATATGCATTTGATAATTATAATTTTGTTATTGGTTATGGAGGATATCTGTCTGGTCATTTTATGGGCGGAGGTACAGGTGGATTTATGATATATATTGATGATGATTATAATGTAGCGATAATGTGGTCTGTAGCAGGTGAAGGCTCGACAAATATAGAAGTTTCGGCTGGAGTTAAAGGTGAAATAAGTTTTGATGCGGAGAATGTGAATAGTATGGCAGGTAATTCTGCAACATTTGGCGGAGGTGTTGGGACTCCATTGGTTGAAGTTGGAATTAATGGTGGCTATTCAAGATCTGCGGATGGCAAAACTACATCATATTCTGGAGGAATAAGTGGAGGTGCTAGTGCGTTACCGATAGGTGTATCAGGAGGTGTATCGCATAATGGATTAATTACCGAGTTTAATCCAGTTACATGGTTGAAAGAAAATTTAAACATAAAATAGGTGGTTAAATGAATGAAATAATTGAAGAAAAATTAGATAAATTTGGGAAAATTATAATGGTGCTTTATTGGATAGGATTTATTACTGTGTTTATTGTTAATTTTGTAATTTTAATAGATCCTAACATAGAAAGTTCAAATAAAGGATTTTCTTTATTTTTTAATATTATGATAATACTTCCGCTTTTAATCTTTGGAAAAATTTTGTCAAAAAGTGTAACGATGTTGACTGCAGATAGAAAGTGCCTAACTATAAAATTATTATGGCGAAAACCTTTAAATATTCCGTTAAAAAATATAAAAAGAATTGACACATTCGGTGATGTTGGAACTAATAGACATATTTTTATTATAAAATCTAAAGAAATAAATTTTAATACATCGATATTTGCATTTAGCTTTAATAGGGAAAGACTGAATATATTTATGAAAGAGTTACAGTTTAGAGTTGATAAAGCTAAGCAAGAGTGTAAGAATCAAAATTAGTTAAATAAATCAAAATTATATTGAAAATACTTAATTATATACATACTTTAGGTGTGACATTATTTATTAATGATTGCTTTTGATGAGAATTACATAAGTGAAGAAAAAATAAGAAATGACTTGAAAGCAGTATGTGATGAATTAGGCTTAATTTTAGAAAATGAATAAGATAAAACTTTGCTTTAATGCAGGGTTTTATTTTTTATAGAGAAAACTACGTTCCATAGATTATGTACTGCACCCATAAAAACGGGTAGTAAAAATGCACCCACCTATGCATGGGTGTTCAAAAATAAGATTGTATCAATCCGTTAGTTCGGTACTGACCCCTTGTTAGTGGACAGTTGAAATGCACCCCAGTTTAAACTAGCTAAAAATTGGTAATAATTATTAATGCTTTTGCTTATAAAAAGGATAGGGCGACGCTGAGGAACGACCTGAGCAATTTATAAGATTTTGCACATACGAATGAGAGTAGCCTTTTGACTACTCTTTTTCAATTCATTCGGTTTGGAAAATTAAAGCGATAAACCTCGGGGTTTTAGGGGCAGAGCCCCTAACTCTAACTATTACATAGCTAATTGACGTTCTTCACACGGAGTTAATCCATTACCTTGAATTCGTTCGTAATTATAGTATTGAACAAAGTCATCAATTAGACGTTCGGCATCTAATAAAGTTTTAGGTTTTTCAATGTAGATACATTCTGTTTTTAAAATACTGAAAAAGTTTTCGGCACAAGCGTTGTCACCGGGAGTAGCTGGTTTAGACATTGATGGTATTAGACCTAGTTCATTTGTTTGAAAGCGATAATCCCAAGAACGATATTGACCTCCGCCATCACTATGAATCATAACACCCTTAGGTGAATTTTCTGAAGAAATAGCACTATCAATTGTTCTTTTAACTAGTGAATAATCTTGTCTTTTAGCCATTTTATGAGAAACAATATAATTACCACATAAGTCACGAATTGCCGATAAATACAATGTACCTTCTGGAACAATGATATATGAAATATCAGTAACCCATTTTTCGTTAGGAATATTAGTTACAAAATTTCTGTCCATTAAATTTTCATAACATAAATTGCCATTATATTTGTACTTAAATGGTTTTTTTCTGCGAATAACAGATAAAAGGTTATGCTCATTCATAATTCGCAAAACTCTCTTTTTGTTAACTATTAAGTCTTTTGTTCTTTTTAACCACTTAGTAACACGTCTATAACCATAACATTTTTTGTTTTTAGAATGACACTCTCGAATTAATTCTACTAATTTATCATCATTATTTTTGATTACATCTCGTTTAAGCCAACTATAATAACCACTTCTTGAAACTTTATAGAAAATACACATTACTGAAACTGAATATTTATTTGCAAAACGTTTTATAGCGCTGTATATCTGTGATGGCTTCACCCTTTTTCTGTTAGCATAAGAAAATTTCTTAGTAGTTCAACTTCCATTTCTAGTCGTGCTATTCTGGATTCATCACTATCATCTGGAATATTTCTATTTCTAATAAATTCACTTTTAACAGTAACGTCATGTTTTATATCTGAAGCAATCCTTGATGGAATGCCAACTTTTGTTCTATATCTATGACACCATGATTTAACTGTATCTCGTGGAATATTAAGTTCGTTTGCTATATATCTATAACTACAACCTTGCTCAAAATACATTTTTAATGCTACTTCACGCTCATCAAAATCTCTCATAATTTATCACCTCAGCCTAATTATTGGCTTTTTGAGGTTCATTTATACTGTCTTATTTTTGGGTGCAGTCGAAAGGGGTGCATTTTCACTGTCCGATTTTGTGGGGTCAGTACCACCCCAAGGGTGTTCAAAAATGGGATTGTATCAATCCGTTAGTTCTCATAGAAATGAGTAAGCTTTGTTTGATACAAGGGGTATACGAGGAAATAGGGCGAAAAGCTTTGAATTAAAGCCTTTTGGGAGTTCGAGTTGAATTTCTGAAAGGCTTTTTGTTGTTTATTGAGAAATTGATTTGTTGAATTTTGGAATGGGTTTGTAATCTCAAATTAAAGGTAGGGGAATAATTTGAGATTATATGAATAATTTGAGGATATAAATTAAAGTTAATAGGACGTGTTGTATACGAGTGGTTCGGGTATAAAGTAGTGTGTATAAGAGGTTTGGGAGTTCTAATGTGAGCTTTCAGACATCTTTTTGTGTTAAAAATAGTTTTAGGAATTTTGCTTTTAGAAATTTTGCAATCTTAAAGGATAGGTTGTTATCGCTTGGGATTGCAAAGCTATCGTTTGGGAATGAAATGGTATCGTTGGAGAGTTGAAAATGCTATCGTTTGAGATTGCAAAGGCTATTGTTTAGGAGTTTGCGTATAGTTGTAAATTTAAAGCGTAAGTGCAATTGTCAAAAGTATTGAGGTGAGGTCTTGGAATTGAACAATAATAAAAAGGGGGTATACTTTATAAATAAAAATAAAAAATTTAATTAAAAGAGTATGACATTTTTTCTTATTTACAAAAATGAAAAATGAATAAACAAAATTTGTTGATAAATTTAACTCAATATGTTAAAGTATAATTATGGAGGAATAAGTATGATAACTGAATTTGGAAAAATACTACGAAAAATAAGAATAGACAATGGTGAGATATTAAAAAATATGGCAGAAAAGCTAGGTGTATCTTCTGCATATCTATCTGCAGTTGAAATGGGTAAGCGAAATATACCCGAAGACTGGATAATTGAAATTGTAGATTTATATGAACTTAATGAAAATTCTGAATGTGAGTTAAAGTTAAGTTATGATGCCTCAATAAAAAACACTACATTTAATATTGAAAACAGTAGTGATTTAAAAAGAAAAACTGCATTAACTTTTGCAAGAACATTTGATGAAATTGATGAGGAAACAACAGAAAGAATATTTAATCTATTGCATAAAAAAGGTGAGGATGATTTTATTGAGTAGCTATAAAGTAGAAGGGAGGTCAAGGCAAGATTTACGAGATTACGCATATAAATTACGTGAAATAACAGGGTATGAAAATAAACTTTATTTTCCTGTAGTTGAGTTTTTGGAGATTATGCCAAAAATATTCCAAAATTTCAATTATGTAATAGAGGAAGATTCTAAGTTTGAACAAGGTATCCACGCATATACCGATATTTCAAATCACTGTATCGTGATTAGAGAAAGTGTTTACGATGGAGCATGTTCTGATAATGGTAGAGATAGAATGACAATTGCTCATGAAATAGGTCACTATTTGACGATTGTAATTAGTGGATTTAAGTTGGCACGTAATTTTGAAAATAGACAATTGAAGGCATATGAAGATCCTGAATGGCAAGCAAAATGTTTTGCTGGAGAATTATTAATACCAAATCATCTAGTTGGTGAACTTACAAGTTATGAAGTAGCAGGAAAATGTTGTGTATCATATAAAGCTGCAAGGTTACAGTTAAAAAAAGCATAAAAAAAGTCAAATGAAAATTTAAAGTTTGATCTACCAAGTTAAGCTTTAAATTTTTGTTTGACTTAAAGTATAGAATACTCTACCAAAGTAATTCTATATAAAATACGACTCATCAAGGATATGCCGTACTCTAAATATACAATTACAGTATAACATATCCTAAGCATTTAGTCAACGAGTCGAATAGAACGTTAATATGTTTAGGAGGATAATTATATTTGAAAAAACAAAAAATAATAATGAATACAGAATTATAAATGTATTCAAAAGTGACTTAGTAAAAGAGGCTCGATTTAGTGAGAAATATGAGTTTCCTATAATAAAACGAACTAATTTTAAGCCAAAAAAAGCAGTACCATTTGGTGAAATTCGCAATAAAAAAATAGTTCAAACAGAAACATGGGTGCATTTTTATATGCACGACTATAAGTTTGAACGACTGTGGAATAACCCTAGTAGATATTTACCTATTTTAAAAAGTTTTAAAGGTGTTATTACAACTGACTTTAGTATTTATAGAAATATGCCTATTTCAATACAAATATGGAATACTTATAGAAATAGAGCGTTGTCTTATTATTTGCAAAGTAATGGTGTTGATATTATTCCTAATGTAAGGTGGGGTGATGAACGTACCTATGAGTTTGCTTTTGAAGGATTAGAAAAAGGTGGCACATTTGCTGTTTCGACTAATGGTTGTATTCGAAATAAGTTAGATAGATATTATTTTGAAAAAGGCTTTAAAAAAATGGTTGAAATTTTAGAACCAAGTGTAATTGTAGTTTACTCAAGTATGCCTGACGATATATTTTTGTTTTGTAAAGAACAAGGTATTCAACTTATCAACTTAGAAAATTGGCACAGTTCATTTAAAAAGGAAGTGTGTTAATATGGGCGGTGGTTTAGGCGGTGGATTCAGATCAAATAAGGCGATGGGTAGAAAACAAAAAGGAAAAATACCTATGAATAATCAGGCACAGAATAAACAAACGAATGATGTTGCCAGAGAATTGAAGTTGACACCGAAACAGGCTAGAGAGCTACACGATGAAGTTTCAGGAGAGGGTTATGGATATCATGAGATATTGCAAATAGCAAAAGATATGTTTGATAAATAAGGAGATTAGATGATAAAAGAAGATTTTGACATTATAAATAAAAATATGGAAATACTTGTAGGTAAAGAAATGAGAAAACCAATAAGAGGTGGTTCTATGCTAGACTTAGGGTTTGGGGATATGATTAAAAAGCAAACTCGAAGATTTGATGAAAATAAAGAAATTGTTATGAAAATGGTAGAAGTATCAAGATATGCGATACACATAAGTAGTACTTTTAGATTTATATGTGGATATGATATAATTATAAATAAGGATTATATGTTTACACCTAGCAATAAGTATATACAAGAAAATAAAATTAATGAAGATAATTATGATGAAGAAAAATTTAATATTGATTGGGACATTAAAGGTAACAATGCTTTTGATGAAACTGTTGATAAATACTTTCCAAACAATGAATTTAAGTTTATTGTGAAAGACGCTAAAATAAATAGATTTGGTGATTTGAAAATTATTTTTGAAAATGGGTTTACATTTGAAACTTTTACAGATCTAAATGGTGATTATGAATGTTGGAGGTTTTTTGAGGTAGGTTCAGATAAGCATATTGTTATTAGCAGTGTTGGATTAGATAAAGAATCTATAGAAGAATAAACTTAAAGTAAAGAAGGGTAATTTTAAATTATTTTATTTAAATTAGTTGTATTTGAGAATAATATAAATATTTATTAAAGGACAGCGTGACACTTCTCAAATAACATAAGTAGGTTATATATGGACCAACTTCAGTTAATAATAGTGCGCTTTTGCTATAATTCAATCCAAGGGATTGGTTAGAGAACTACTTAGGAATAAAATAGAGGGATAATATGGATAAAATAATACAAGAAGAGGGAATGAAAGGACAAAAGATATATTTATTAATACTTTCTATTATTTTCATTATGATTGCTATTAAGGTTATAGATTTAGAAAATTTAGTTTTTTCGATTTTACCTACATTGCCATTGATGTTAATATTACTATTTGCATTTTCACGTGGTGCACTTAGGATAACTATTTCAAGTGAATTACTTATTATTGACCGTTTTTTGTTTCGTACATTAATAATACCTTTAGAAAATATAGATAGTATTAAAGAAACATATAAATATAAAAGACCACAAGGTTATTATATTATGTTTGATAAGAAAGAAATATTTGTCGCCTCTAATTATTTTAGACCAATGGGAACAGGTTTTAATAAAGTTATTAACGAATTAGAAATTAGGATAATAAGTGCAAAACAATCAAAAAATGTTAGTTTATTGGAAATTATATCTTTAAAGGTAAATTTGGGATTTTGAGTTTAACTACTTGTTAAATTACTGTAAAACATACTGTAGTTTAAAATATAAAATTGAAAATAATATAAATACATAATTAAACCTGATAAAGAAAAAGTCATAAACGACTTAATTAGTTTATCAGGTTTACGTTAAATGATGATGTTAAGTTTAATTTCTTCTACCTATTCAAGCTGACATAATTTACAAAACACCACAAGTCAACAAATCTAAGTGCAGAAGATAGAATAGGATTGGCGATAAAAAGTTTAGTAGAAATAATTTTAACATGTGGAATCATGTATATATTACTTCAATATTTAGATAATGATATGAAGACTGATTTTGAAAAAATTTACACTAATTTATTTAGTAGTTTTCTTAACGCTATTAACTTTGGATCCTTTGGAATAAATTGTAAAATAGATAAACCGATTTATAAGTTTATGCATAATTTCGTTGTGGTATTACAGGGAGTTACAAGTTTTATTTTAGTTATACTTTGTTTTGCTAGATATATGGCAGGAGATGATGAAGTGGTAGTAGAAAGCAAAAATGAAATAAATGAAGAAAAAATTGAAAGTCAAGATAATTTAGAAATTGATTTAACTCAATGACTAAGTGATGAGAATAGAAAATTATACAATGAAATACTTAAAAATTATAGTAGTCATAAAATTATCAATGAAGAAAATGGTAAAATAATTCTTGAAATAGAATATAAGCAAAATGATACGTCAAAGAAAGTTAAAGTAAGGTATAATCGTATTGTAAATAAAGAATTTAAAGATTTTATTGAAACGATACCTTCAAGAATATTATATGGATATTATATTGATAATTTAAGTTATAGTGATAAAATAAATATTACAGGATTTACTCTTAGGAAATGTTTTTTTGATTGTGATGTAAGATTTGATTTTACAACAATAGAACATAATGATTTATTGATAAATAATAGTATATTTGCAAAAAATATTATTACTAATTTTTCAATTTTTAACGTTAGCAAATTTTCGATATTTAATTGTTTTATTAATGGTGATACATTATCTTTTAATAATACAAAGTTTATCTGTGAAGATGAAATTAGTTTTGAATATGTCTACCTAAAAAATAATGAATATAGTTTTACTAAAGTTTTATTTGATTCGAATAAATTCATAATCAAAAATCATGCATTAGTAAAAGATATTGATTTATTTAAATTACGATTTTTTGATTGTAACATTTTGGCTAATACTGAGATATATATTGAAAATCTGAAAAGGCTAGAAATAGTAAAATGTGTGATTGAAAAGACTATAAACATACATAAAGGCGCAGAAGAGGTTTCATTACATGGTACATCTATACTTGGCAATGTGCTAGTTCTTGATTATGCAAAAATTGTGGAAGCTATTGAATTGTTTTATAAAAATAAAGATCTTGAAAAATCGACTATGTTAGCATGTAAGATGAATGAACATTTATTATTAAGTCAAGTATACAAAACATTAGGTCAAATTGATAATGAAGATAAAGCTTATGTAAAATATATGAACAACTGTTTGGCGTATAAAAAAGAAACTAGAGGATTGAAAAGGTTATTTGATAGTAACTATATTTTTAGAAGAATAACGGGTATATTAGGGAAGTATGGTACGAGCCCAACACAAGTTTTATTTTCATCAATTATTATAGTAATAACAATGGGGTTAGTTTATAAAATATTATTTAGTGTACTTGAAGTACCAATTACATTAATTAAAGCAATATACTTTAGTGCGGTTACATTTTTAACAATTGGTGCTGGAGATATAATTATAAATTCTAGTGTGGTAATTGCATTAACTGTCGCAGAAGCATTTATAGGGATTTCTATGATGTCATTTTTTATGGTATCATTAGTAAGAAAAGTATTGAGATAGTGAGGAGAAGAAATGAGTAATAGAGGAAAAAGTTTAAAAATGTTCTTATTAGACGGTGAGACAACTGGTCGTTGGATTTGTGAATTATCAAATTGGACGGGTAAAGCATAAAAATACCTAGAACAAGTTTAAAAAATTGTAGTGATAGGAATGACTTAAGAAATCCGGCAATATACTTCTTGTTTGGATATGATGATGAAACTGGGGAGCCATTAGTTTACATTGGCGAAACAGAAGATGCAATAGAGCGTTTAAGTGTTCATGCTAAAAAAGAAGAAAAAAATTATTGGATTGAAGCTATTGTATTTATAAGTAAAGATGATAATCTGAATAAGGCTCATATAAAATATTTAGAGAGTAGATTTTATGAAATTTGCATAGAGGTTGATAGATATAAAATAATGAACACTATTATTCCTAAAAAATCGGCAATTTCAGAGCCAGATACTTGTGAAATGGAAGATTTTTTAGAGAATATTATATTAATAGTATCTTCCTTAGGCCACAAAGTTTTTGAAAAATTGAGAACGGATATACATACAGTTGGTGATGTTGAGAGCATTGACTTAGATAATTTGCTTTGTTTTAAACAAAAAGATTTTGACGCAAAAGGTAAAATAACATCTGAAGGGTTTGTTGTTCTTAAAGGGTCAAAAATCAATAATACTCTAGCGAAAAATTCAGTGGGGAACAATACTATTAAGTTAAGAGAACAATACGCTCTAGATGGTTCAGTTGCTAATTATGAATTAACAAAAGATATATTGTTTAAAAGTCCATCAGCAGCAGGTAAATTTGTTTCTGGCTATTCAGTAAGTGGACCACAATCATGGGTGAATAGTGAAGGTGTTACGTTAAAAGATATTCAGTAAGGTAGGATTAATATGGAATATGAGATTGTAAACGATGTTGAAAATGTGTTTAACAAAATAGTACAAAATTCAATTAGAGAAGAAAAAGTGTCACTAGCTTTACATTTAGTAGATAAATTAACATTGGACGGTGCAACTAGATTTAGTGAACATAAAAACAATATATCAAATGTGTTATTTTATAATAAGTTGAGCAAAATATTATGTTCATTGGATTCGGTTAATTATGAAACACGAATAAATTTCTTAAATCATTACGTTAACGGAGTTGAAGAAGGATTTGCCGAAGATATAATTCTATATATAAGTCAAATTAATCAAATGAAAAAATGTAACATTTTTGCTAACTTATTAAAGTCTACTTTTTATTTAGAAATAAAATTAGATGAATGGAATGCTTTAAATTGGATTTTATTAAATCTATCTTATATTGATATTCAAAAATTTTAAAAACTTGAGTTTAAAGCTTATAAAGAAATACAAGAAAAAATATGCATAGAACATGAAAAACGAATAGATAATTTGAATGAAAGTGCATTTTTCGAAAGACTTAAAATTCTTGGTTTATTTGGTGATAAAGATATTTC
>JBKEBI010000073.1:0-20223 GCA_047973085.1 Bacilli bacterium
ACTCTTAGAACTTTTTTTGAGGGAAATGGAGAATTACTTGATACACATTCTCCGGATATAACTGGTAACATTATAAGTTATGATTTTAAAAGTGTAATTGGTGCAAATTCAGTATCTGCAAAAGTTAGAAAAGTAATATTGCTTTCAACTACTTCACAAGTCTTCTATAAAATGAGTGAAGCACGTGAAAGTGGGAAAATGGGAATGTTAATTGCAGAAGAATTTAATAAAATGGTAAATAAGCACGAAACATACTTAGAAGAATTCTTTGAAACAGCATCGACAAGAATTAGAAAATTTAATTTTGGTTTAGGGCTTGTCCTTCACTCAATTCACGATGTGGTACATCTAAGCAATATTTTTAAGAACATTTTAATAAAAATAATGTTATATACTGGGGACTCATATGAAGATTACAAACGTGCATATAAACTATCTGAGAAAGAGTATGAAGTGATTGCTAAACCTAAACGTGGAAATGGTTATATAATTGCTGGTAATGCAAGAACAGATATACAAATGGCTGATAATACTGATTTTGAAAAAGAACTGTTTGGTAAAGCAGGTGGTAAATAATGACTAAAGCTGCAATAATTTTTCTTCAACAACTTTTGAAGGATGTAAAGGAAGGAGGAAAAAAATTAAGAGTAATTATTTTAGCTTTAGTGATTCCTTTTGTATTGATTTTTTGTATCTTCGACTATTTTACATCATGGTTTACAGGATTATTTTCAAGTGATGTTGAAATGTGTCTAGAAAATGAATTGATTAGAAATACCGTATATGCTTTTGTAAGTGAGATAGATGATCTAGAACTTGAAAATAGTGAGCAATTTGTAAAGGACTATTTCATCTTAAAGGGAACATGCAAAGTCCCTGATGAAGATACCTATAATAAAATTCAAAAGAAATATAACTTAACTGATGAGCAAATAAAAAATATTAAGGACTTCATTGAAGAAAATAAAACACATAGTACATATCAAAATGTAGGTGATGCAGGGTATGTATCATCAGTAAATACTGTAACTTCTTGTTTTGGTCCAAGATGGGGGACTGAGCATAAAGGTATTGATATAAGTGGAGCTGGGAACCCTCCCATATATGCGTATGACGAAGGATTTGTGATAGAGAGTAGTTATAACATTGATTTTGGATATTATGTAGTTATTTCACACTCTGATGAGCTTAAAACACGATATTTTCATATGTATGAATATGGAATAGCAGTTGGAAGTCATGTAAAAAAAGGTGAACAGATTGGAATTATGGGAACTACTGGAGACTCAACAGGTGTTCATTTACATTTTGAAATAATGATAAACGGAATTCAAATAGATCCATATCCATATTTAATTACAACGGGAATACAATGCTAATTTGGAGGTGATATTGTGTTTAGTAAAAAGAAGCAAAGAAAGCGTAAGCAAAGCTATGCTTTAGCCAGAACTAAAGCAAATAATAAAAGTAAGAATACCAAAGTAATAATAATTTTGGCAAGTTGTATTATAGCATTTAGTATGATATTTGCATTTGTTAATTATTTGCCATCGAATCAGAAGGATTTTAAATATATAATTTTTGGAGAAGAAGCCTCATCAAAGGTTAATGACAGCTTTACCATTACTGATTTACATCTACAAGATTTTAAGCATGATCAGTTTATTTTTAGTGATGAAGATTTAATTGTTTTAAATGAGAAAGAGTACTCTGTGAAAGAAGCAAAGAAATTAAATATCTCTATTAAAGATAAGCTTGAGATTATTGATGTTTATACTGAAGATGTAATAGAAAAGAAGGTTCTTCCATTTGAAAAGGAAACAAAAGAAGAAGAAACCATTGCAAAAGGACAACAAATACTTGCGCAAGCTGGTGTTGATGGTGAAGAAATTATTACATTTAAACTTATATATCAAAACGGAGTTGAGTTTTCTAAGGAGGAGAAAGGCAGGGAGATTAGTGTGGCATCAACAAAAGAACTTTTGCTTATTGGTGTAGGAGAAACTACTACTTATACTGGTCCTGTTGATGGAGGACTGAATTCAGGGGGAAGTGGTAATGACAATGGAGTATTAAATGAGCCAAAAGAGGGAAATGGTGAAAATTATAGCGAGCCTGCTCCTCCTCCAACAACTCCTCCACCGAGCAGTGATTGCACTATTACAGTTAATGGTGTTGAATACCCATGTCAATAATTTAGGAGATGTAAAATGAAAAAGAAAACAAGGCAAATTAATTGCAGAGTAAATGAAGATTTATATGAAAGACTAAATTCTATAAAAGATGCACTGGGAGATTCAGTATATCTTTCTGATGTAGTTGTAAGTGCCTTATATGAATATGTTAAAATTCGCGAGGGTGAGAAAAGTCTTGAGTTAATAAATTCGCATATTTTAGAAGCAATAAACTCTGCTATTATAATGAGTACAAAGCAACTAAAGAGTGAAGTAACATCAATTAATAAAATGTCAAATCTAATCTTATTAATTTTAAAAGAAAACTTAGAAATTGATTACAGAACATTAGAAGAGCTAGAAAATATATTATTAAAAAATACAAGGGCAAATATATAAAATGTTTTAGGAGGTGAAACAATGAAAATAGTTGTTAATTATATGTATGATAAAGTTATGATTGGAATAGAAGGAACTGCTACATTCGATGAATCAGAAGATCTTGACAAAATTATCAAAGAGTATAAAAATCAAGCCAACGCAAATTTAAAACACGCTTTTGAAACTGCGAATAAATTATGTCTAAGCATGGAAGATTACGATAAGTTTGATTATGTTATTGATTGTAAAGGTTTTATAGATAATGATTTTGATACCTTAAAATCATTAATAAGTGAATTTTACGATAAAAAAACCACTTCAAAATTTGATGAAGTGTATGTGGAACTTGATGAATTTAAATTAAAATAAAAAAATGAGAGGAGGAAAGAATGAAAGAAATAATAATTAATTCACTAGGATTAGATCCTGGTAATGGATATATTAAGATGAAGACAAGTACGCATGAAGTACTTGAACCATTCGTATTTAGTGATGTAAGTTCAACTCATCAACTAAATAATTTTGATTTTTCAATTGAAATAGATAAGTTGAAATATATCATTGGAACGGAAGCGATGAATTCAGGATTTATTTTTAAATCGCTCTTAGGAGAAAGTGATGTAACAAGATATAATGAATTTTTTTATAAATTACTATCGGCATTTATAATTAAAAATTATAGCTTCGATAATAGTAAGGTTATAGTGCAGAACTTAGTAATAGGTCTGCCAAATAATATTTATTCACAAGTTAATTTAGATGTTAGCAAGAAGCTTACAAATAGTATTATTAATATTCTTGTGAATGATCAATTGAAAGCCTTGGAGATAAAGAAGGTAAAAATAGTACCACAACCTTTCGGAACATACTATTCTTCAAAGGATTATATAGGCAATTATGTTTATATTGTTGATTATGGATTTGGAAGCGTGGACTATACATATTTTAAAAATAATAATCTTGTAGAAAATTTTGGAACAAACAATGGAATTCGAAAAACTCTAGTTCAAATTCAAAAGTTTCTTGAAGAAGAGTTTAATGGCATGCAGCTAATGCCTCATCAAGTTTTAAAGGTTTTAGAAACTGCTAAAGTTAGATATGGTGGAGAAGATAAAAAAGTTGATCCTAAATATTTAAGGCATTATATGAATACGACTTTTGAAATGATTATTGATGAAATAACACAGAGGCATAACAATCTAGCTGCATTAGATTTAGTTGTGTTCACTGGAGGTGCAAGCAATGAAATAAGAAAAAATATTGCTGATCTAAATTTGAAGAATGTTGTTATATGTGATAAACCACAAATTGCAAATGCTATAGGTTACTATAACATAGGATGTAATATGTAATGTCTACTCAAAAGCAATACAATTTCAAGTTTAATGATGATATTGATGAGGAAAAAGAAATAATTGAGTTTTTAGAGAGTTCGAAAAATAAAAATAAGATAGTAAAAGATGCTATAAATTTATTTATGATTTTAAGTGAAGAAACAGGTACTACAAATCCACTTAAAATCATGCGAAAAATGAGCATTTTAAATGATATAAGTAATTCGTCAAGTAATGAAGAAAAGGCTGATAAAACGCCAATAATGCAGAGATTAGAAGAAGATAATCACTTATCTATAGATATGAATGTATTAGATAGCAATTTAAACGATATTTAACAGTATATTACCTAATTGTATACCTAATTAGGTAGATGATAATTACAGTAAAAAAAGTATACCTAATTAGGTAGACAATTAGGTATACTATTAGGTATGAAATTTGTCTTACAAAAACTTTTAAAATTAGTGCTTTGTCTTACAAATGTATTACAGAATGTAATACAAATTTTTCTAATAAACAGCGTGCTTTGCACGATGTTGTAATACAGAATGTAATACAATTGTATTACATTCCCTTTATCCTGCTTTGTCTTACACTTTGCTACTTCATATTTGACAAATATTAGGTATAATGGTATTATTGATACGTAAAACACTATTCCACCCTAAAAATACAATTTTATATAACTTAAATAACACATATAAGGATATAGGTGATAACTATGGCAACATCAACATTTAAAAAAGAATTTCAATTAACTAAAAAAGGAGCAGAGACTGTACAAAAACTTTTGAATGCTCCTAAACCAATTCATACAAGCAATACAGATATAAAAAATGTCAAACTTACTAAAAAAAGGTTTAACAATATTATTGCTAATTTGGATGGTAAAAAGTAATTGTCATTAAAAATAAAATCAATTAAAAAGAATGAATATATAGAAGCAATTAGTTTACAATATTTCATTGACGAATTAGAGGAGAAAGTTTTAAAAGATATTCTTTCCTCTTTTTCTTGTAAAAGAAATTCTGATGTGGAAAATTTTATTAGGTCGAAAGCAGTAAGTTTTGAAAAAAATTCTTGGAGTAAAACATTTTTGTTTATTCATGTTAATAAAAATCTTGGTAACAAAATTATTGGTTATGTAGCAATTTCTGAAAAATATATAGATGTATCTAGTATGAAACTCAGTAAAACTAAAAAGAAAAACGTGAAGAGAAAAGCATACTGTATAGATGATATGAGTGCAATTAAAACATTATTGCTAGGTCAGGTTGCGAGAAATGATGAATATAATTCAAAGTTGTTCAATATGGATATTGTAATGGATTTTATGCTAAAGATATCTGGTGATCACGGGGGTCTTTTCCCTTATCATTTTATGTCATTAGAATGTGATAAAAATATGATGGAATTTTATGAGAGATATGGATTTAAAGATACAGAAATAAGTAATATGGAAAAAGATTTAAATCTTATGATAAGAAATTTATAGAAAGATAGTGTTATATAGAATGCTATCTTTTTATTTGTCTTAAAAAGGAGTGATGTTATTTGCCTAAATTAATTTATACAGCAAGATTTTTGGATGGTAGAGAATTCTCATCAAAGAATGCTGCTTATTTATCTGATAGCATAGATTATAATGCGACACGTGAAGGTACAGAACTAATCAGTTTAGAAAAAACGTTACAATATAATGCACAAAGACCAGGAGTAGATGTCATCAATGATGGTGATGTTGATCATGGTCTTTTTTCTATCAATGGAAAATGCAATTTAGAAAGAGAAAAACAAGATGTTGTGAATGCATATCAAAATGGATCTATTATCTGGAAGGCAATAATTAGCTTGCATGAAGACGATGCCACAGATAAAGGTCTTGATTCATGGGAAAATTGGAAAGACCTTGTTTCAAGTCATGTTCCTAAAATAGCAGAAACATATGGAATAAGTCTAGGAAATTTCAAGTGGAATGCTGGTTATCATACAAATACTGATAATCCACATATACATTTAACTTTTTATTCTACAAATTCGGATGAAGGTAGATTATCTAAGAATGATACAATTAAATCATTTCGTCAAATAAAGTCTTCAATAGTAAATGATTTATTTTCAGAAGAAGTAGAACAATTGAAACTTGATAAAAATAAATTAAGAGATACATTGAAAAATGATATAAATAAAAAAGAATATTTAAATTATTTTCAAAATAAGGAATTAAAAGACTTAGTTTTAACTACATTAGAAGAGCTTCCAAGAAATGGAAGAAAGTATTATGGGTATATGCCTGAGAATATAAAAGAAAATATTAATAGTATTTTAAAAGAAATAATTCAATCTGATGATGATCTAAAGCAGCAATTTGACAATTATAAAGCAAATCACCAAAATTTTGTTGAAATTTACAATGTTGAAGATGAAAATATAAATTATAAAATGAATGAATTTGAAGAAAGATTTTTTAATCCATCTCAAAATGATTTGAAGGTTTTTCATAATGTAATTTTAGAAAACTTATATAAATTACGAGATTACAACGAAATTGAAGAAATGTTTAATAAAAGCATAAATCCTAAAATTAATTATAATTCTGATAAAAAAATTCAATATAATCATCAGTATAAAGATTTAAAGCTAATAAATTTAAAATATTTTAGTAATGAAGAAATTATAGATAATGAATTCAAATTATTTAATTTTAAAAATACCAATCAAAATTCTTTTAATGAAAAAAACTATAGTGAATATGATAAAATTCTAAGTAATATTAGTAGTTTTAATTTTAATTCAACTTATAATATGGATTATTTAAATAATAATTATGGTATTTTTTGTGTAAATAGTGCTACATCTCTTGTACGACTATTTAATAATGATTCAAAAGATAATTCGCATCAAAAAAACAGTGATGTTATTTTTAAAGACAAGAAAAAAAGGAATGCAATGACTTTATAAAGGAGGACTTATGAACCGATATGTAGTAATAAAAATTAAAAATGATGTAGTAACATTAGAGAGTGCTACTACTAATGAGGTGCTTTCTATTAAAAATGAATTTACATCCAATGTAATGATTGGGGATGTTATTTTTCTAGAAATGGAGGATATTTAATATGAATAATAATTCAAGTCAATATCAAAAAGATATTAATTTTTTTGATAACATGAAAGAAACAGATAAATTTACACACCTTCAAAAAAATGACAAATATAATGAAGAAATCACCTATCACTTCAAGCACTCTACTCAAAAAAATGAGTTCTATATTCATGAGAGCTATAATGTTAATGGACATGAGGGTGTTGGCGATAGAGTAGTCATAGGATCACAAAATTTAGATGAAGTGCTTCCAGTTTGGAGAGCTATTCAAGAATACACTCGTGAACAAAATTTTAGAGTTAACGAACTTCCAAAGATAGAGCAGGAAATTGAAATTAAAACAACTACATTTAATTTTGAAGACTTTAGTAAAATGACTTTTGAAGAAAAAAAAGCTTTTCAAAAAGAGGTGTTTGATGACCTTGTAAAAAGAGTTGATGAAATATCATTATCCTCATTAAATTATCAACAGGCTTTGATTGATTATGGAAAATTTGAAAATTATTCATTATATAATAGAATGCTTTTAAGAGATCAACTTAAAGCTCAAGGTAAGTTGTTTGAAGATCCTGTATTAAAGACTTATAATGATTGGAAATCAGAAGGTGTATTTATTAAAAAGGGGGCTAAAGCATACTCTGTTATAGTGCCAAACCATGTAGAGAAGTATAAAGAAGGGGAAGTTTGGAAAAAGATTACTGCAGAAAATAAAAGCATGGTAAAGGAGAAGGGATTTGAAACTAAAAAATTCACATTTTTCAACTTAAAAAATGTAGCGTTTCATATAAGTGATACAAATTCCTCTTTAAACATTATTGATAAAGGTGCTAATAATTTTCAAACAATTGATTTTGATAAAGAAGGTAATTTCTCAAGTTTATTTGAAGCAGTTAAGAAGTCTTTTTCTGATGAGTATAACATATCTGAGAATGCTAATCTTGATAGCAACGTTGGTGGTATTATTAGAGCTGGTAATGATGGAAAGTACAGTATTGAACTTAATGCTAATTCTACATCTTCAATGAAATTAAAAACTTTATTTCATGAAGTTGCACATGCAGAACTAGGTCATTTAGATAAAAGAATTGGATTAAATCACGATACTAAAGAACTTGAAGCAGAATCAACTGCTTTTTTATTTGCATCAAAATTTGGAATTAATACTGAAATATCAGAACATTATTTAAAGAGTTATTCATCAAGCAATAATATTTCAAATTTATTTTCTAGAGTATTTGATGCTAGTAGTTCTATTGAAGATAAATTTGGTTCTTCAATAATAGAAAATATTAATGAACGTGATATAAATCAAAATGAAGTTGCTGATATTAATGAGGATGATTTATTTTCCAATGTAAATCAGATGGAGATGTTATAAATGAGTTCTTTAAGCTTTAAAAACGTTCAAGAAATGATAAATCAACTAGCAATAAAAGAGAAATTAAATTATTTTATTTGTGAATGTCCTGAGTGTAATGGTAAAGAGGCATATGTTTATAAAAGTAATCTTAATAAACTAAAGTGCTCTAGAGAAAATGAGTGTGGAGCTGAAATAGAAATAAAGTATGTGTCAAAAGAAGCAGATGTTGTATTTGAAGAAGACAAAGAACTCTCTAAGAGGGAATTGAAAATGTCTTCAACTCTAACAAACTTTTATGATAATCATATTAAAAAAGAATATTTTCCTGGATTTGAGTATAGAGGACTAGAAATTAATATTTTAAAGGAAGCAGACGTACTGTTATCAAGTCCCGATACAAAATTTGAAATTGATTTTAAAGATTCAAAAGTTAATGTGTTTGAAACGAATATGAAAGATTTGCAAAGTAGGACAGCAAAGTATGACATGATTTTTCCTATAAAAAATGATGATGGACAAATAACGAGACTTGTCTATCGATCTATTAATGATGAACAGTATGTAAAGGAATATCCAAAAACTATTGTTCAAAAAAGCTCTGATGTGCTCAAATTAAATATGGATAATGAAATAATCATTGTTTCAGAATCCATTTTAGATGGTTTATCAATAAAGCAGTCATACGATGCTGGATTATATGCATGTAGAGGGATAACTAAAGCTAGAGGCTTATGTTATGAACTCAGTAATAACAGAGGTTTTTGGCAAAATAAAACATTGTTGATTGGATTTGATAATGACGAAGCGGGATACAAGTATGCTGCAGAAGTTGTGAAAAAATGCAATGAATTGGAAATTGAATGTATTCCATTACAAGTTCCAGGTAATATGAAGGATTGGAACGAAGTATTACAGTCATATAGTAAAGAGTATATTTCATCTAATATAGATCAACAAATAAGAGAAGTAATATCAAATTATCTAAATTTTGGTAAAGTAGATGGTTTAATTTCATTATCAACAAAGCATTTAAATACTAGTATGAAAAATGAATTTTTACAAGCTTACTATTTAAATGCTTTTTCATCACAATTAAATGTAGGTCCAATAAATGCTCTAGTTTTGGATTTACAATATGAAAATTCTTTTTATGCGGATATAGATACAATAAAATCAATAACAAAATCAAATGATGTCAACCTGAAAGATTTTGATTGTAAATTGTTACAAGTATCAAGTATTGCAACTTTTACTACTCAAGAAGGAATTGTTAAACCTCTTAATGAAGCTAATTTTCATGAACAAAAATTGCTTCAAGAGAAAAAAATAGATATTAATCATGAAGTTAAAAAAAGAATAGTTTCTTCAAGGTTAGCGTTATCTAAAGATATGGTAGATAGGTCGATTAATTATCAAAAATCAAACATTTTTTGCGTAGAATTACTAAAAAAATATGACTGTGAAGTAAAGTTTAATGAAAATGCACTTTATGATTTTTCAAAAAAAGATAGCATGCTTGAAATTAGTTCTACTATTGCTAATGATAAAATATTTAGAGTTTTAACAAAGGAACTTATTCATCAAAATAAGGAATTAAATAAAGATTTGATAGAAAGTTCTCATCAATTTTTCTTAAGTAATTTTAAAAGAGAAAATATAAACTTTAACCCTGCAATAACAAGTATTGAAGATGTGAGATTAGTTATGAAAAATAATCATGCTTTAGTTAAATTTTTTGAATTAAATAATCTGTTTGAATATAATTTAGAAGATGTTGTTTCTGAACCTAAAAAGGGTTTAGAAAAAGGAAAGGAAGGGAGTGATCTTATAGGTAAACATAATATGTCAACTATTTTTGAGACATAGTAAGTAATATCATGAATTTAAAGGAGGAATAATGGCAAATATAATAGAATACACAAATTTTGTTCTTGATGAAGCAATAAACTCTGCAATCAAGAATTTTGAAAAGAACGTTAAAGGTGAATTTGTCTGTGTTACAGAAAAAGGGATTAGAATTAAAGTGTTGAATAAAAACAATGGTAACTACACTCACTTAAATGTAGTACCAAAGTCCTCTAAAGTTACATTTGAAAATTTAAATGGAAGTGCAGTAATGGATTTCAATAATATCACTAAAGATAATTCAAAATATGCTTTAATTTATTACAACCAAATCAATTCATTAAGGCATGCCCAATTTATTGTAAATAAGATGAATGCTTTAGAACTTAAAAGAAAATTTATTTCGTCAAAAGATAATTTGATTGATAATGAGGAATATAAGTATGAGTAAGAAATTTCTTCACTTTTTTATTATTGCAGTTTTTGTAATTATTATTTATTTTATTAATTATTACTGTATTCACAATATTGAATTTTATTCGTTTGTTTTAACTTTTAAAGAACTATATTATGTTTTTTTGTGGGGAGTACCTGGATTATTCTTAATACTTATATTAGCTCTTCTAAGCCAAGGGGCAGGTAAAAAGGAAGTTACTAGAATGGATACAGGACAATTTGGTGATTCAAGATTTTTAGAAGAAGAAGAAAAGTTAAAATTTCTATCAGAAGTGGTATTAAAAGGTAAAAATACAAAATGGCTTCCAGGTATTGTGGTTGAAAGCAATGATGAAAGGCTGCTTGTTGATGGGAGTGATAAAAATATACTTTTAGAAGCTCCTCCTGGAGTGGGCAAGACTAAAAGAGTCTTAATCCCAACTTTACTTGCTAACGCACAGGTAGAAAATGAATTGAAGCGCTCATTATTGATTACCGACATTAAAGGCGAATTGTTTGAATCTGTTAGTAAAAATTTAGAAGAAAATGGGTATGAAGTGATTGCATTTAATTTTAGAAGTCCTTTAGAATCAAATGTATTCAATTTAATGGATTTAATAAATAATTATATTGATAAAAGTGACAACTCAGTAAGTGATTCAAATAAAATTTATTATTTTGCTTCAGCTGAAAAAACTGCTAAAATACTAGCAAGTTTAATTGTTGGGGAAGAGCAACAGCATAGTGGAAACAGTAAATTTTTTGCGGATACAGCACTAGGATTGTTAATAAGTGTTGTATTACTTGTTAGTAAGTTTTCGCCCCCTAATGAAAGACATATCTTATCTGTGCTAAATGTTGTAATTGATCTAAACGGTTTATTAGAGGGAAGTAGTGATGTAAATCAAAAAAATAAATATGCCGAGATGATAAAGGAGTTAGAAGCACTTGGTGAAAGTGAAATAGCAGAAAGACTTAAAATGTATTCAGGTGCTGCTATTTCTGCAGATAATAGGACTAGTATGAATATTTTCAGTTCTACTATTTCGAATTTAACTAAATTTATTGATCAAGAATTGGAGCAAATGATAAGTTCTGAAAGAAGTGAATTTAATAGTGAAAGCTTTATAGAAAAGCCAACTGCTGTATTTATGATTATTCCTGATGATAATACAACAAGACATTTTTTAGCATCACTATTGATACGTAACCTTACAAACGAATTAATTTTGTTAGCTGAACACACCGGTGGAATTCTTAAGAGAAAAGTAGAATACATATTAGATGAATTTGGTAATACACCTGCTATTAAGGATTTTGATATAACAATTACTGCTGTTCGAGGGAGAGGGATAAGAATTCTTGCTGCTCTTCAATCTGATACACAGCTGGAACGTATCTATGGTAAGGAAAAGGCTACAATTATAAAAAAGGCTTTTCAAACAGTTGTTATTGGGACTTTATCAACAAATGCAATAGAAGAGGCAAAAAGAATATCTGAAGCTGCAGGAACATACACTGCAACAACGTTTTCAACTTCAAAAGGATCTAATGCAGGTTTTTTCAGTTTAATGCCAAATTCAAGAAATAATTCTGTATCAGAGCAATTGATCAAAAAGAACTTGATAGAGCCTTTTGAAATATTTACGATGCCGGCAGGGACATTTCTTGTTTTTATGCATGGAGAATATCCCTTTTATACAAATTTAAATATAATATATGATATATTAATAAACAAAAAATTTAATATAAAGGAAATGAAGAAGTTAGAATTACCAACTACTCCATTGAAACTAATCAATAAGCTAAATGAGGAAAAACTTTTTGATAACGTTAATAGTAAGTCACTACAAAATAAAGTAGGCTTGCTAGCTAAAAACTTATTTGAATTTGATAACTCAGAATTCATTTAAACTCGCACTATTATGTGTTATAATTTTACTAAGAACAGAAATGAGGAATTTTATGAAGAATACGTTTATTACATATATAGTTAGAAGTAATGAAATAGTTGAATTAGATGAATTTAAATCAAATCTTCAACATTTTAATGTAGAATATGAAGTTGGATTTACAACTCCTTCATATTCTGTATATATTGAATGTGAAAGAAATAAAAATATTTTTATGAATAGTGATTTAAAAATAACTAATATGGAAATTGAAGATATTAATCAATTTAAAAAAGTGGTTTTACTAGTAACACATCAAGAAGAATTTATGGAATTATTAAAAGATGAGCATTTTATTAATCAGCTATATATTTCAATTTCAAATTATAAATACTTTGATGAAGTAAATAATGAACTATTTAATATTTATCAAATGTATAGTGCGAACATTTAGTTCGCTTTTTTTATGTTTGAAATTGGAGATATAAACCGATTTTATGGAGTTTTTAAGCTCACGCAAGTTGATTTGGCTGAAAGATTGATGAATTATTTTAAAGATGAATCCTCAATTCATAAAAAAGGCGAGTACCTTTATGTACCAGGAAATTCTAAAGTTTGCCTAGTTGCTCATTTAGATACTGTTCATAGAGAAGTTCCTACACGAATTTTTAAAAGAGAGTCAAATAATAATACAAAAATTTATGCTAACGAAGGAATAGGTGCAGATGATAGGTGTGGAGTAATTGCGAATCTTGTTTTAAGAGATGGATTAGTAAGTAAACCACATCTTTTATTTACTTATAATGAAGAAATAGGTGGTTTAGGAGCAAAAGCTTTTGTGAAGTCTGATATTTTTAAAGAACTTCAAAAGCAACTAAATTGCTTCATAGAGTTTGATAGAAAAGGTGCAGATGATTATATTGATTATGGTAATAAGTGTAAGAGTCTAGAAAAAATTTTTAACAGAGAGGGTTTTAAAACAAGAACAGGCAGCTATTCAGATGTTTCTGATTTATCATCAAGTGGAGAAATTGCTGCTATAAATTTATCTATAGGATACTATAGAGCTCATACTACGAGTGAATACTTTATAGAAGAAGAAATGATTAATAATATAAAAAAAATTTCAAATATATATGATGAGTTAAATGCTTCTAAAAGATTTATAATTGATATTCATGAAGTGGATATCAATTATATACATGGAGCTGAAGAATGGTATGATTATGATTTTTTATTTCATGATCTAAATCTTTATGATAGTGGTTATTTAAACGAGGATTACTTCATATATAAATATGGAGAAGGGGTTGAATCACTAAAATATATAGATGTGCAAATTAATCTTTTAGAATTAGATTACGAAGAAGTTTATCAGCATGATTTATTGAATTTTAGCGATGGGTTTCTTAGTAGTACTTATTTTGATGAGAAATATAAATTATTACAATATGGAGGTTTTTATGAACTATGAAGAATTTACAAAAAATACACATAACCATATAAAAATGCATTTTGAAAATTCTGATGCTAACAATTTTTCTGAAGAGTTTTTACAAAAAATGTATAATAACCATAAAGATATATATCAATTACTAGGTGGTGAAACAATCATTTTAAAGACATCTATAACAAAGGAGAGAGAAGATGTAGAACTTGATATAAAAAAGTACATTAATAGCGTGTGTGAAAATCCTATGCTTCAAATTAGAGTAGGAGCAGAAATAGAAAATTTTACTAACGAAATATTTATGCTTAAGAATAGAGGTTATATAGATGAAGATATGAGATTTGCTAAAGAGTATCAAAATATCCGTGTTGGTCAAAAGTTATCAAAATTTTTATCAAAAAAAATAGCTACAATAAAAGATGAAGGTGTTAAGGAAGTATTGAATAAATCAAATAGTAAAATCAATGAGATATTAAATTCTGGATCTAAAAACTATTATCTGAGACTTTCTTGCAGCATGAAAGATTACTTAAAATTAGGGTTTCAAATAAATGCATCTTGTACTAGATTATATTCTAGTTATGCATCATATAATGATTATTCAAAAGCAATTTTTACATATGCTCAAAATTCTACAATTATTGCAACACTATACGAAAATAGGGATGATGCAGTAAAACGTTCTAATAATGCATGTGTAAGGCAAGTTTTATACATGAAGGATAATGCTATATTAGGTATGAGAAAATATGGACACTCGCAAGAATATAATCATTTATTTTCTAAAGAGTTGTATTCTTTTTTAGAAAAGCAAGGATTGTGCAATGATTATAAATATTTAACAAATTTGAAAAATAATAAAATTGCTAATTACAGTAATATATTTAGAGATGTTATTAGAGAGTATGAATCATATAGATTTACATCAACTTCCCAAATTGGCTTTATTGATACTCTTCATTATAATAAAGCAGAAGGAGATTCAATATTTTATAATTTAAATTATGAAGATTTAGAGTTACAAAAGTCAATTTTTGATGATGAATATGATTTTGAGACAGATAGTGATAGAAGGCTGCAATATAATCAAAAAGAAATAATAAGAAATCTTTATAAATCTCTTATTATTGATGTATCTTCTGATAATTTAGTAGTTCCATATAAAACAGATTTATTTGAAGATTATAAAACATTTAATTTAGATCCACGATTCTTTACCTGTGTAAACGATATGTCTGTTTTGAAACAAGAACCAGTTAATTTGAACTTAGACATATAAAAATAAACAAAAAAGACATAAAAGCCAGCGACAGCTAGGATGTCTTTTTTGTTTCCAAGTCTTGAAAAAACTTATTTACACCTAAATTATAACATAAACAAAACATAAAAGAAAGGAGAATATTTATGAAAGAACTTATTTACAACTTAAACAGTGAACTTGATTACAAAACAAATTTAAAAGAAGCACAAAACAGATACAGTTATTTTTTAGAAAATTCAAAATATAATCGAGAAGTTAAAGATTTTAAAAATGGAAACTATAAAGAAGTAGGAAATCAAATTCATTTTTTATTAAATGAAACTTTATCAGCAATTAAATATAGCTATGGTTATAACTTCAATCACACAGGGTCACCATTTTACATAAATTATAATAACAAATTAAATGTACTTAAACTTGAAAAGATAATGAAGCGTTATATGTCATCAGGAGCTCACTATGATAAACAATTTTTTGTAACTTTAACAACTCCTAATCTATCTGCTAATATATTTGATTTAGATGATAATAACAAGCTGATAAAGAAAGCAAATCAAACAATTACTAATTTGAATAAACAGCTGCAAAATAAGTATTCTTGTACAGGAATGATAAAGAAATACGAATGTACGTATAAATACATTCGTGGAGAAGCGCAAAGTAATCCACATTTTCATTTGTTAATTTCCTTTGAAAAATTGAACAGCACTAGATGGATGAAGTCTACTTCTGATAGAAAGTCAGTTGCAGATTTCATTTTTGAGTATTGGTACAAGAATTTTGTATCTAAATATTTTCCAAATGTTAGTGCTAATGATGCAAGAGCAGCATATGATGTGCAAGAAATAAATCAGGAAAAAATTTGTGAGGAGATGGTTGGATATGTATCTAAAGGTTCTAATAGAGATTATTTAAAGTCTCAAGATATATTTGACTATTTTTATTCGCATATGCATAATAAACGTGTGCTGACATATTTAGGTGTTTTTAAGAAAATAAACAAGCAGCTAAAATTAGAAATTGTTGAAGATATTGAAGAATTAGAAGAAAAAGATATTGAGTGGCACTATTCAGCATCTTTTTACTATCACTTTAAAGAACAAAAGTATAAAGTATCATCTGTAAGAAATATAATACCGCTTGAAGAAAGACCTAAAAAATCAGGTCTTGATAACAGTACATCAAGTGGTAAATCTAAAGAACAGCAAATTTATGAATATTATCAAAATCAAGAAAAAGAAAGTATAATTATAGAACAAGAGGTTCCAAATATAGTAGAAAAACAACTTTCTATCTTAGATTTAAGTAAAATGCCAGGACAAAGATAGTCCTGGTGTTTTTGTGATGCATAAATATTTAATCTTAAAGTGATAATAAACATATCTACATTAGTAAATTTGACACTATTAAGTAATTATGTTATTATTAATGTAAATTACATAGCATATTTTCAATATGTTAAATGTAAATTCTGCTAAGAAAATTTTTTAATAATAAATATTACTGAATTTGGATTGTGTTACAAACATTTCACTTTTTAAAGACACAATTTAATATAATTTAAAAGAAAGGAGGAAATATAAATATTTCGCTTATGTTTTAGCAAATAAGTTATATATCTAGCTTATAGAAGTAAATATATGGAGGTAATATTATGAAGAAGTTAATATTAAGTGCTTTATCAGTTTTTATGGTAGCAACAATAGGAATGATTCCATTAAAAAGCGTAAGTGCATCTTCGGATGAATCTGATTCCATAATTGACTCAAGAAGTAATAATAGATATTACTACAAAACTGAATATGGAAGTCGAAGCCATTTGACAACAAGAAATATTTCACAAAAGGAAGCATCTAGTAGTTCTAATTGGAGAACTGTGGTTGGTACAGTTATAGGTTTAGCTAATAACTATGGAACAGCAGCAGTATCAACTGTAACAATAGCTAATGCAATTTATGGCATGAATGCAGCTGGTACAATAAAAGTCTATAAAACACCGGTAAGAAGGTATAAAGTTCATAGAAGCACAGGGAAGAAAATTCTTGTATCTTCATATTATAAAATTGAAGTGGAAGCAAGGTATTTAAATGGTAATTTGTATAAAAAATATACATATAATACAAAGTCAAGATGATTGTTTTATAAAATAAGTCTTTAATTATTTTAATGAAGAGGTGATAAAATGAAAATTATTATATTTATTGTGGCGATGATAGTATTTGTTATTTTAGCTGTATTACAGTACAAGGAAAGATTTGTTCCTTTATCTCCTTCATACCTTTTGATTTCTAAAAAACCAGACAGCATTTCTAAAGAGAAGAAGAGTTTATATTATAGTAATGGTTTTGCAAACTTAGTTACGATTATTATTCTAATAGTTTGGATTGCTATTTTCTTAACTTTTCCAATTGTATCATATTTTGATGAGAAGAGCAGTATTGTTACAGCTAGTGTTTTATTGACAAATATCTTAATTCTTAATGTAATTAAAGTGATGATTGTCAAAATCTTTAATAAGAAAAAGTTATCTACAAACAGTAGTAATACCATATAGCATATAAGTGGGTTAAAACTATATCATAATCCAGTAGACTATTATTATCTATTGGATTATTTTTGTTTTAATTATTGCAAGTGCTATAACCTACGCGCTACCGCTTGTAAAATCAAAAGAATAATTGTTTTAGTCAATTCTTAACTAAAAAATTATTTTTTAATTTTTTGTAATGAAGATTAAGTAATAAAATTTTCTAATAACTGATAAAAAATGATGTTATATTATTTTTTGGAGGTGTTATTATGAAAAAAATAATAGGATATGTTAGAGTTTCAACAGAAGAACAAAATAATAAAGGTCATAGCATTGATGAACAAATTAGCTCAATATATCAATATTCAAAACTATATTATCCTAATTCAGATGTGAGAATTATTAATGATGGGGGATTTAGTGGAAAAGACTTAAATCGTGATGGTATTCAATATGTTTTAAAGAATATAAATTTTTATGATGTATTTATAACTTACAAGATTGATAGAATGAGTAGAAATGTACAAGACGTTTTATTTTTAATTGAGCTTTTTAAAATGAAACAAATTGATTTTATATCAATACAAGAGCGTATTGATATGAGTACAGCTGTTGGAACTGCATTTATGCAGCTTATATCAGTATTTGCTGAACTTGAAAGAAATCAGATTAGTGAGCGAACTAGATTTGGATTATTATCTAAAGCACGGAAAGGTGAGTGGTATACTTCAATTGTGCCAATTGGTTATGTTAAAAATGAAGATAATAAACTTATTCCTGATGAAAACTATAAAAATATCATCAACAAAATTTACAAACTATATTATATTGATAATTTATCAATTATCACAGTTGCTAAAAAATTGAGTGGAAGTAATTTGGAAATGATAAAGAAAGTTGAACATATTGCGCATAGAGTATTAAAAAGGCGAGATTTATATGCAGGTATTGTTAATTATCAAGATGAAGTTTTTACAGATATTATTGTTGAACCTGTACTAGCAGAAAGCTTGCTAGAGAAGATAAAAGGTAGAGAGGTTCAATTAAACAGAAAACATGATCATTATGATAGTGATGTATATTGCCTGGAGTGTGGTATTTTAATGTATAATGATAGTGCTAATTCAAAAGGTAAGTTATATTTGTATAAGACTTGTAAGAAATGCAGAATAAGGTTTAATCAAAAAATACTGTATGATAAAAAATTTGATTTAAAAAGCTATGAGGCATTATTTTATGATTATATGAAGAAGCAAATTGTTGTTAAGCGAAAACAGCTTTACTACAATAATTTTAAATAATCAATAAAAACAAGTACACTATATACGATAGTAGATGTGCGTGATTTTTACAGAATTTTGATGAAGGTATGGTGCACAGAACAACAAGGGTATGGTGCACTGTGCAACAAGCAATACTTTAACAACTACTAATAAGACAATTACTAATATTACAAAGAAGTATTCTTTATCTTCTTCTTTAGAAGAATTTATAATTAAATATGGTATTAGTAGAAAAAGAGAAGCATAAAATAAATTGAAATAATTTTGTAAAAAATATTGACTATGAATTTTTATGGTGATATACTATTAGCGAAGGTTAACTTATGACTTCCATCACAAATACAGTTAATCATGGTTTCGTTTCCCCGTTGGGGCACCATTTATAATTTAAAACTAGCTTTTAAGCTAGTTTTTATATACCTGTTATTTTATTATTGACAAAAAATGTTAAATACTTTACAATCAAAATAGAGAAAGTGAGGTGCAAATTATGATTTTAAAATGCAAATGATGTAGAATATGATGTAACAATATAAGTGCAAGGTTTGCACGTCATTTAGTACTATTAAAGGAGAGTTAATAATGAAAAAGTTTAATGTTTTAGCATTAATATCAGTTTTTATACTAGGGTTTGCTATTACTGGGTGTTCTAGTGAGGAAGAAAATGTAGATGATGAGTATAAATACATTACTGCAGAGAATTTAAAAACAGATATTGAAGATGAAAGAGAAATGATAATTATCGATATTCAACCTGAGGAAGATTTTAATAATGCTCATATTGTTGGAGCTATACCAACATATGCTTATCCAGCAGAATCTGATGTGGATAGAGCTAAATTGGATGATTTTATTGATGAGTATAAAGGTGGAGATACACCCATTATAATAGTGTGTCCAGGTGGAGGCGGTGGAGCCAAAAACACGTGGAGTTATATGAGAGAGCAAGGAATGGATATTTCAAGATTTTTAATTTTAGAAAATGGTCAAAAGGGTTGGCCATATGATGAATTACTTGAGAAATAATGAATAAACTAGCCAATTGGCTAGTTTCAGACTGTCGACAAAGTAGTCGATGGTCTTTTTTAATGTTTGAGTTTTCAACAAATTGCAATATTGAGTCTTTTTGTTAGTTATTCACTTAAAATTTCTACTTCTACTTGGTATAA
>JBKEBI010000036.1:0-39691 GCA_047973085.1 Bacilli bacterium
AAATACTGTAGATATAGTGAGCATATAGGCAATATTAGTGAAATATGCATATAAATATAACAAAAGCATTGGAATTCATCCACATAGGATAAATAGCAATACTTTTTGTCTACAGTCTGAACAGCTTTGTAAAGCTGTTTTTATTATGAATAAATTAGTTAATTGCATAAATAAAAAAAGAGATTAAAAAGTTTAATCTCTTTTGATATAAATTGTGTAAGAAAATATTTTAAATCTTTAAATGTATAGTATTATAGTCTTATATATGTCATAAAATTTAATTTGACTATCAATTAAAAAAGTTGATAAGCTTTAGTTTTTATTATATATTTGTATTTAATTTTCAAGATTAAATATAATAACCTTATTTCTTAGGAAGTTTATTTTTTAATTTATCAAAAAGCTCTTTACTACTATCTTTTACGGTAGTAGAACTTTTTTTAACTACATCTACAAATTCATTAATTGAATCGTTGAATTTAAAATTATTAATTAAATTACATATTTTATTTGTATATTTGTAATTAGCAAATACATTATCAATCATAAATAGAATGTATAAAGATATCAATACAATAATGAAACCATTTATGTTAACTATAAGATTAATTGGGTCTGTTTTTATAATAACTATAATCATTGCAGCAAACATAATTATTAAAGGAATAAAATTCTTATAATTAAGTTTTTTATGCAAGAAATTTGTAACCTGAGTTATAACGTAATACCCAAATAATAGCATAATTGTAGGGAAATAGTTATTAAAGAATAATTCTACATAGTTTTTAAGTTCATCTTGCATTTTAGTTGATAAAGTAGAAATATTTATTAGTATTTCACCATTTACAACTTCAAATAACCAATGATTATATTGGAAACTTGTAAGTATTGTTCTTAAATTATCAGGAATATCTGAAAATATATTTATAATATCATATTGTATAGTATCAGGTAAGTTTAAAATTGATTCTATAGAGATATTTGAAATAATTAGAAGAGCAACATTATATAATGAAACAAAACTAATAGTAACAATTGCAAAAGTAACTATTAAAGTTACTGTAACAATTTTTAGCGTTATATAAATTCCATTTAAAAATGATTCAGGTGTTAATGGGAATAGTTATTTTATTTTGTCTTTTATATTTAAATTCGAGAATAATAGGAATAAAATACTATTTATGATTTGAACAATGAACAGTAAATACGTTTGTACTGTTATAAAAGTAAAATCAACATTTAGATTAGTGTAGAAATAATATGCTATAACTAAACCTATATACCCTAAAATATGAAAAAGTAGAGTAAAAATAAATGTAATTAGCCCTTTATTTTTTTTAGTTAAAATTTTAAAGCAAATAATAAATAATATTTGAAACCAAGCAACACTAAGAATAATAAGAGCATCTTTACTTAAAATCATATAAGTTAGAATTTTACTAATTTCATTAAAATCTACATTTGTATTGGCTACTAGCATATTTAAAATATATTTTGTTTGAATATAATCATTTATAATTTGTTCTCCGATAAAATAATTATAAACTGGAATAAGCAATGTTAAAATAATAAGTATAATTGATGAAATAGGTATAAATTTTTTAAGATTATTCATTATCAGTACCTCCGTCTAAAGCAAATGAAAGCACTATATCAACATCTAAATAAGCAATATCGTTATCTGTACTAAAAGAGTGATTATAAAGAACTAAGTCAATTTTTGTAATAGGATCTTCCACACTATTTTGATAGAACTTTAACTTTAGTTCTCCATTATATTTGGTTTCGTCGATATTTATAAATGGAATAATATTTGCAAGTTGAGCAGGGCTTAATATTAATTCTGTGACATACTTTGTTTCATCACCATTTTTTTCAAGAGTACTTGATATTTTATACTCATTTAACTTTTTTCCAAGCAAAATTTTATTATCTTCATTTGCTAAATATAATTTATTTCCTGCATAGATTTTTTCTAAAACTTTAGCATCAAATGTAAGAATATTACCAGATTTATTTCCATTTTCAGTAAGGTTTTTTTCATCACCATTTGAATATAATACAATAGAAGATAAATCAATTTCAGAATCATTTTTTTTGGTGATAGAGTTTAATAGATGTAAAATTGTTTGCGCAGAAACACTGGCATCATAATAAACACTATTAGAGCTATTATCGCTAACTATACCAACTTCAACAGAAGAAGATTGATAAGAAACTCCAGCTGATATATTTACAATAAGTTCACCATTAATATCTTCACTCTCATCTAATAGATCATTATTTAATTGCTCAAGAGAACTAATAAAGTCTTTGTTTTCAATAACTTCATTGTTTGAACAAGAGACAATTAAAACTAATGACAACAGTATTACTATTAGTAATTTTTTCATAAAACACCTCCATATGGTAATTCAATTATATACTGTTTTTGTATAAATATAAAGTAATTCAAGTTAATTTTGTATTTTTTATATTTTAAAAATGTGTTACAATATAATTAGAAAAAAGAGGTGATTAGATGAACGAGCAAATGAAAAGTATTACAGATTTTTTAAATAACAATGATTTTAAATATGAAGTTATAGAACATGTACCAGTCATGACAGCACTACCACCAATTCCTGAACTTGTTGAAAAAGGATATGCCGATATAAAAAATTTGTTATTAACGAATTCCAAAGGAAGCTACTATCATGTGTGCAGTCATGTAGAAAAACAATTTGCAATAAAAGATTTGGCTGAAAAACTTGAGTGTAAACGTTTATCATTTGTAAATGAAGATGAATTAAAATCAAAATATTTTGTAGTTCCAGGGGTTGTATCAATTCTAAATTTAATTGAAGGGAACAGAGACAATGTAGTTGTAATTTTAGATAAATCATTGACAAAAGAAAAGAAAATTTGTTTTCATCCTAATCAAAATGATCATATGTACGCCTTTGAAGTGATGGAAGCAATTAAATTATTAAAGTTTTTGAATGTACCATATAAACTTATAGAATTGTAGGAGAAAAGATGAAGAAACTATATTTGAGAGGTGAGATTAGTGTTAACTGTTATATTATAGATTATAATGATAAATGCTACATTATTGACCCTAGTTATGAAAAAAAGAAGATTGTTGAATATGTTGACAACAATAATTTAAAAGTTGAAGGAATTCTTTTAACACATGGACATTTAGACCATATTGGTGCAGTAGATTGTTTTGATGTACCTATTTTTATTTATGAAAAAGAATACGACTTATTAATGAATGATGACTTAAATGGATATAATAGTTTGGGAGTAAACAACCCACTGGAATTAAGTAAGTTTAATATTCAAAAATTTTCATTAAATAAAGAATTTAATATAGATGATAAAAAAATATTTGTTATTCATACACCTAGCCATACTAGTGGTGGAGTTTGCTATGTTTTTGATAAAATGATTTTTACAGGTGATACCATATTTAAAGGAGCAGTTGGAAGATGGGACTTTCCTACTGGAAATATTGAAGAATTAAAAAAATCAGTCGTAAAAATAATTGACACTTTTGATAATGATTATGAAATATATCCAGGTCATAATGATAGTAGCAAGATAGGGATTGAAAAACATGAAAATAAGTATTATAATATGTGGAAAAATTAGGAGGGAATTATGAGAAATAAAATAAATACAAAAAATGCACCAGAAGCTGTTGGGCCATATTCACAAGCAATTGATACTGGAAACACTTTGTATGTTTCAGGGCAACTGCCACTTAATCCATCGACTATGACAGCAGAGAATGAAATTGAAAAACAAACACTCCAGGCACTAACAAATGGGAAAGCGATTATTGAAGAAGCTGGATATAAACTTGAAAATGCAGTGAAAGTTACAGTTTTATTGGATGATATTAATGACTTTAAGGCAATGAATGAAATTTATGCGAAATTTTTTACACATCCATTCCCAGCTAGAGTGTGCTATGAAGTTGCAAAGCTTCCAATGGGAGTAAAGGTTGAAATTGATTTTGTGGTGGTTAAGTAATGTATAATAAAGTTACAAAGAGGCTAGATATTTTAAAGTGTAATTATGAACTATTACCTCATCAAATAGTTCAAACAGCCGAAGAGACAAAAGAAGTTTTAGATAGTTATGGTTATCAAACAATTAAAAATTTATTTTTAACTAATAAAAAAGGCGATATGTTTTATTTGGTTTCTATGCCTTGGAATAAGCCGGTAAAAATAGCAGAAATTGGAACTAACCAGGGAGTTGGTAGAGTTTCTTTTGGTAATGATGATATATTAATGGAAATTATGGGAGTTAAGAGTGGTAGTGTAGGAGCTTTTAATTTGCTAAATGTTAAAACAAATGATTTTAAGTATTTTATTGATGAAGATATTATGGAATATGAATATTTAACTTTTCATCCTAATCAAAATGATTATACTATTGCAATAAAAAGGGATGATTTTTTAAAATATTTAAAAACTACAAAGAAAGAATTTGAAGTAGTAAAAATTTAAATAGTTAAAAATAACTAATATTGATGTTACTAATATTTTTTAAATAAAAGTATTGACATGAAAACTCATTATGATATAATAAAATAGCAGTAAATATTGCGGGTGTAGTTTAATGGTAGAACCTCAGCCTTCCAAGCTGATTGTGAGGGTTCGATTCCCTTCACCCGCTCCATTTATTGAATTAAATATGCGGGTGTAGTTTAATGGTAGAACCTCAGCCTTCCAAGCTGATTGTGAGGGTTCGATTCCCTTCACCCGCTCCATAGATCTTCAAGTACTAACTTAAGTTAGTACTTTTTATTATGTAGGCTATATTACAATTTATTTAAATATATGTTATACTTTAATATAGGATAAAAAAAAGAGGTGATTATATGACTTTTAAAAGTTTTAACTTAACTTCTAAAATGGTTGAGTCTTTAAATAAATTAGGTGTAAATGAACCAACACAAATTCAAAAAGAAATTATTCCTGTTGCTTTAAAAAGTAAGAATGTCGTTGGAATTAGCAATACTGGAAGCGGAAAAACTTATGCATTTTTAGTACCCTTGCTAGAAAAAATAAATGTTAGTAACAATCGTTTACAAGCAGTGATTATTTCTCCAACAAGAGAACTTGCAATGCAATTATACAGTGTGTGTGAAGAACTTGCTAAAATATATAATTCTGATATTAAGGTAAAGAAATTTATTGGTGGAACAAGTAAAAATGATAATAATTCCAATTGTCATATTGCAATTGGAACACCAGGTAGAATTCATGATTTATTTATTCAAGAAAGTAGTCTAAGAGTTGATCTTGCACATACATTTGTTATTGATGAAGCAGATATGGTATTTGAGGATAATTATTTGGAAAGTATTGATGAAATTAAAAGTAGGATATCAATTAATGATGTTCAATACATGGTATTTTCTGCCACTATTAGTAAAAATCTAAGCTCATTTTTAAAGAAGTATTTAACAGATACTAAGGTAATTGATTGTAGTGGAGTTAAAGGAATTAGTGATAATGTTGAGCATATTTTAATTAAGTCTAAATTTGATCAAAAGGATGATAAACTTTTACAACTTCTTAAAACTTTTAATCCATATACTTGCTTGATTTTTGCTAGCCATAAAACAGATGTTGAGCGTCTTTATTATTTTTTAAACGAAAATGGGTATAAAGTTGGAATGCTTCACGGTGACATGCAACCAAGGCAAAGAAAACGTGTTATAAAAGAGATGATGGATGATAAATATCAATATTTAGTTGCTAGTGATATTGCTTCTCGTGGAATTGATTTAACAATGGTTACACATGTTATTAGTTATGATTTACCTAATGAACTTGTTTTCTATTCTCATCGTAGTGGTAGATGTGGTAGATTTGATGCTACTGGAATTTCTTATTTGTTATATGATGTTAATGATTTAGAAAGCATTAATAAAATACAAAGTACGGGAATTATCTTTAAAGAATATAATGTTATAAAAGGTGAACTTGTTGAAAAAAAGATGAGAAATTTTTCTAAAAATAATGGAAAAGTTAATGTTGTAATTACTAAAAAAGAAAAAAAAGTAAAGCCAGGGTATAAAAAGAAACAACAAGAAAAATATTTACAAGCCAAAAAAGCTATGAATAAAAAGAGTAGGAGGAAGAAAAGATGATAATTGGAAGTCATGTAGGTTGTAGTGGTAAAAAAATGTTACTGGGTTCAGTGGAAGAAGCATTATCATATAATTCTAATACTTTTATGTTTTATACTGGAGCTCCTCAAAACACAAGAAGAAAGCCAGTAGAGGAATTCATGCTAGAAGAGGCACTTGAATTAATGAAAGAAAATAATATTAATTATAGTAATGTTATAGTTCATGCACCATATATAATTAATCTTGCTAATACTACTAAGCCTGAAACATTTGATATAGCAGTGCGTTTTTTAAAGGAAGAAATTGATCGTTGTGAAAAGTTGGGTATTAAAACAATTGTTCTTCATCCAGGTAGTCACGTTGGTGCAGGAATCGATATTGGAATAAAAAAAATAATAGAAGGTTTAAATTTAGTTTTTACAAAAGATCAAACAGTTAAAATTGCTCTTGAAACAATGAGTGGAAAAGGTACAGAATGTGGTTATAATTTTGAACAAATTAGAAAAATAATTAATGGAGTGGAACTAAGTCATCTATTATATGTTTGTTTAGATACATGTCATGTTAGTGATGCAGGTTATGATTTAAATGATTTTGAAAGTGTTTTGGATGAATTTGATCGACATATTGGTCTTGATAGACTTGCTGTTATTCATGTTAATGATAGTAAAAATCCAAAAGGATCCAAAAAAGATCGTCATGCTAATATTGGCTTTGGAAGTATTGGGTTTGATGCGCTATTAAGTGTAATATATCACCCAAAACTTAAAGATATTCCTAAAGTTCTAGAAACACCTTATATAGAAAATGAATTGACAAAAAAAAGAATGTATCCACCATATAAACATGAAATTGAAATGATTAAAAATAAGTCTTTTAATAGCAATTTAATTTCAGAGGTATTAAATGATGCCACAAATTAATAAAAAAATTATCATTGCAATTATTATTTCATCAATTGCCTATTATTTTTATTTTAATGACTTTTTTAGCGACAATATTTCAACTAGTATTGATATACATATGATTCTATTTATATGTACAACATATTATTTGTATATGCTATTATGTTTTATTTTTGATAGAAAACTAGGTTCAAAAGAGTTTCATACTTTGGGGTATATGTATATTATATTTTTGATCACATTATTTTTTTCAAAAGATGTGAATACAAATGCAGGTTATATTAATACATTTAATTTAGATATAAGAAGTCTAACGTATAGTTTGAATAATCCTATTGGAATTCTCTTTATTGTTATGAATATTGTCTTACTTATCCCAATAGGGTGGATGTGTAGAAAATTCGATGTTATTGTAAAACTACTATTTCCAATTTTACTATTTTTAATAATTGAATATATTCAATATATTAATGGAGTAGGAATTTTTGATATTAATGATATCATTTTGAATTCAATTGGTTTTTATATTGGTGCTTTTATATTTTCAAAATTTAAATAGAATTGACTTCATATTCAAATGATAGTATAATTAGTATGAAAATTAAATAGAATAGAGTAGGTGTATTACATACTTAAAATGGAATTTAGTGTAAATCTAAAGCTGTCCCAGCAACCGTAATACGGATGAAAACTACATAACCACTGAGAAAATCGGGAAGGGTAGTTAGTAAAATGATGTTAAGCCGGTATACATGCCTTTCTATAAGTCTTTTTCCTGGGTGTGAGAATATGTATTTTTTAAATCATAACTCAGGTTGTGATTTTTTATTTTGAAAGGAGTTTTTATGAAAGTATTAATTACGGGAGGGGCTAGGAGTGGAAAGAGTACATATGCTGAGTCATTTTATAAACATGATGACGTGAAATATATTGCAACATATGTTTGTAATAGTGACGATTTAGAAATGGTATATCGAATAAAAAAACATAAATTACAGCGCAATTTAAAATGGGAAACAATTGAAGTAAATACTTTTCTTAATGTGACAGGAGAATATATTTTAATGGATTGCTTAAGTATTTTTGTATCAAATATAATGTTTTATTATACTAAAGATGCTAAGTATATTAATGGTGAATTAATTGAGAAAATTTATTCTCATATTAAACGTGAAATAACAACTCTGGTTCAGAATTGTAAAAATATTATAATTGTCACAAATGAAGTCGGTCTTGGACTAGTACCAATTAATCATGTTGAACGTGTTTATAGAGATGTTTTGGGAAGAACTAATAGATATGTTGCTGATATGATGGATGATGTATATTTGGTTGTGTGTGGACAACCTTTAAAAATAAAATAGGGGGAATTTATGAAAACTAAAGAACTAACAATTATTGCATTACTTATAGGACTATCATTAATATTGTCATACGTTAAATTTTTTGGAAGTATAGCACTTGATAGTGTTCCAGCTTTTGTGGCACTACTACTTTGGAAAGATTATAAAGCAGGATTAATTGGAGGTATTGGCCATATTTTTACTGCTCTTACTAGTGGCTTTATATTCGGCTTATTTACACATATTCTAATAGCAATACTAATGTTTGTAATGTTATTTTTAGCCGCTAAAATTATTAGAAAACATTCAACTATTTTTACTTTTATATTTATTTTATTTGTTAATGCATTCGTTATGCCATTTACTATTTTTATTATGACTCCATTCAGTATGGAAATGTATATATCTCTTGTGTTAATGCTATCACTTGCAGTAATTGTTAATTTAAGTATTGCCTATGTACTATATATGTCTTTAAACAAGGTAATTAGTAATGATTAAAACTTTAATTAATAATATTGCTTTTACTATTTCAACGTTTACTCAACTTCCTAGTTTTAGCATTGAATTCAAAAGAGAAAATACAAAATATGTATATTTAATATTACCATTTGTAGGAATAATTGTTGGTGTTATTACATACATTATAATTATTTTGCTTTCTAATGTTATTAATGAAATATTTATTTTAAGCATCTTGCTACTAGTAGCTAATATACTTATTACTGGTGGGATTCATTTTGATGGGTTACTTGATAGTCTAGATGCATTTAAAAGTTATCGTATTAAAGAAGAAAAGTTACGTATTGTTAAAGATCCTCGTGTAGGTGCTTTTGCATTAATTTATTTTACAGTTATTATTTTACTATCTCTAATTGCTTACTTTTATGTTATTAAAAATGGTTATTTTAAAACATTTTTAATTATCCCAGTTTTTTCAAGAATTTTACTTTTATTTTTAATAAATTTTAATTCCTTAGAAAAAAATGATATGCTTGATTCTATTTGGCATATTTCTTTTAAAAAATATTGGTGGATATTTACACTATTGTATTTTACTGTATGTATTCTTTTATTCCCATCTATAATAACTGTACTTTTATTTTTAGTTGGCTTACTTTATTTAATATATTATAATAAATTTTTTAAGAGACATTTTGATAATTTAAATGGTGATTTGTGTGGATACTTTATTGTTACAGTTGAACTAGTAATGTTTTTATTTATGGCTATTTATATTATTGTTATTTAAAATATTTCATATATTTTTTATTATGTAAGGTTGTTTAAATAACTAAAAAAAATTTTAATTATGATTAATAAATGGTTGTAAACTTAAAAAAAAGATGATATAATACTAAGGTAATGCGAAAGTGAAGGGAGGCGTGTGAGTGTGGCAAAGACAGTTGTAAGAGATAATGAAAGTCTAGATGACGCTTTAAAAAGGTTTAAAAGAAACGTTGCATCTTCTGGAACTTTAGCAGAGTCACGTAAAAGAGAATTTTACGAACGCCCTGGTATTAAGAAACGTAAGAAAAGAGAAGCAGCACAAAGAAAGAAATTTAAATAATTAAAATTACTGAGGGACACTATTGTTCCTCTTTTATATATAAAGATAGGTGATAATATGATAGAATTCAAGTATCAATTTAATTTTGACTCTCATGATAAAGAACAGCTTTTTAATCAAAATAACGATTTTATATCTAAATTTTTAGTATCTGAATATAATATAAATATAAAAGGTAGATTACCTGATGTTGTAATAGTTACTTCTAAAAGTGAAAATGTAGTAAGAAACTTTTTAGATAAAATTACTAGTTTGATTAATAGAGGAGTAAATATTGAAACAACTGATTTAGTAAATATCTATGATACTCTATCTGATACACAAGAGTTTAGTGAATATAATATTATAAAAGATTACAAAGGAAAGATAATTAAAGTAAAAAGTTCTAATCAATTGGAGTATGTAAAAAACATTGAAAAATGTGACTTAGTATTTGGAGTTGGTCCAGCTGGTACTGGAAAAACTTTTCTTGCGGTATGTATGGCTGTCAAAATGTTAAATGATAAACAGGTGGAAAAAGTTATTATTGCAAGACCAGCAGTTGAGGCTGGAGAAAATTTAGGATTTTTACCTGGAGATTTAAAAGAAAAAATTGATCCATATTTACAACCAATATATGATGGTTTAAACCAATTGCTTGGAGTTAGTACTGTAGAAAAACTAATTGAGAGAAAAATTATTGAAATAGCTCCACTTGCATATATGAGAGGTCGTACTTTAAATGATGCATTTGTTATTTTAGATGAAGCACAAAATACTACAAAAGAACAAATGAAAATGTTTTTAACAAGACTTGGTGTAAATTCAAAAATGGTTATAACTGGAGATGATTCTCAAATTGATTTAAAAAATAAATGGGATAGTGGTTTAATTCATTCAGTAAGGCTTTTAAGTGATGTTAAAGGAATTAAAGTTACTAAATTAGATTCTATTGATGTTGTTAGGCACTATTTAGTTAGAAGAATTATTAGTGCATATAATAAGGAGATGTAGTATGGTAAAATTCATTGCAAATACATGTGTTAAATTTAGTAGATTACTTGGTAATTATGGTACAAGTATTGGAGGAAAAATTGCTTGGACACTAGATAAAAATATTTTAAAGAAACTTGCAAAAAATGTTGAAACAATTATTGTAATTACAGGGACTAATGGAAAAACGACAACTTCTAATTTGATTGCCTCTTGTTTTGAGGAACCACTTATTCATAATGGAAAAGGTGCAAATATGTACTTTGGTGTTATTAGTGCTTTTTTGCAAGGAGAAGGAAAAGTGGCGGTTTTGGAAGTTGACGAAGGGAGTGTTGCCAAAGTATTTGCTGATTTAAAAGTAGATTATTTTGTTGTAACAAATTTTTTTAGAGATCAGCTTGATAGATATTCCGAAATAGATATGTTAGTAGATAAAATAAAAAGTAGTATTTCTGCTGATACAAAGCTTATATTAAATGCTAATGATCCATTTACTATGAGGCTTGATAATAATAATAGTATTTACTATGGAATTAGTAAAGATTTTAAAGGTTTTAGAGATTTTGAAATTTCAGAATCTAAGTACTGTCCTAAATGCAATAGTTTACTTAACTATGAAACATCCTTTTATTTGCAAATAGGTCATTATAATTGTAAATGTAATTTTAAAACTCCTAAGATTGATTATTTAGCTAGTTCTTTTAAAAACAGTGAACTTGTTGTTAACGGTATTACATATAAACACAACCTTGTAGGTAATTACAATGTATTTAATTTAGTAGCAGCTTTTGCCCTTGGAAACATTCTTAATTTAAATGTAGAAGCAGGATTTAATAAATATTATTCTAACGATGGAAGAATGCAAATAATTAATGAACATATTGTTACTTTAGCAAAAAATCCTAGTGGTATGAACTTATCACTTTTACAGATAAATCCTGATTATAAAAATGTTTTATTTACTTTAAATGATAATTATGTTGATGGTTTAGATATTAGTTGGATATGGGATGCTGATTTTGAAATATTAGATAATAGTTATACATATTATGTAAATGGATTACGTAAAGAAGATATGGCACTTCGTTTAAAATATGCAGGAATAAATCCAAGTAATATCAATATTGTTGATAATATTGATGTTGAATTAGATAATATTATAAAAAAACCTACTTTTTCAATTTCTAGTTATACTGCAGTAGATGATATAAAAAAAATGTTTGAAAAGAGGGTGAAGTAATGAATGTAGTTATTTATCATTTATTTCCTGATTTATTAAATTTATATGGAGATTTTGGAAATATTGTTGCCTTAAAATATCACTTGGAAAGTTTAGGAATAAATGTTAATTATAAAAAGATTTTTGATATCAAAGATTTTGATAAGAATGAGCCTAGCTTTGTTCTAATTGGTGGTGGAAGTGATAGAGAACAAACTATTGCTACAAAAAGATTAAAAGAAGTTAAAGATGAGTTGGAAGAGTTGATAGAAAATAACCTTCCAATACTTGCTGTATGCGGTGGATTTCAATTTTTAGGAAAATATTATAACTGTTTAGATGGAACAAAACTTGAAGGTCTTGGAATATTTGATATTATAACGGAAGCCTCTACTACTAGAATGGTAGGAAATATTATTGTAAATACCCCTGATGGTGAAGTTATAGGATTTGAAAATCATAGTGGAGAAACATTTCACAGTTATGAACCCCTTGGAGAAGTTATTGTGGGATATGGAAATACAACTGAAAGAAATCTTGAAGGGTTTAAATATAAAAATGTTATAGGCACATATATGCATGGACCTATTCTACCTAAAAACAGTCCGTTAATAAAAATATTTGTGAAAAATATTTGTGAATATGCAAAAATTGATATTGACATAAATAAGCTTAATTTTGAAATGGAAGATAAAGCAAGAAATACAATGATTCAAAGAGTAAAAAATCAATAAATATTTATAGAAGGGAGAAAGCTATGAATGAAAATTTAATCAAGCAAAATTTTCGTTGTTCTAAATGTAATGGAAATGACTGTGTAATTGGTGGTCTTGCAGCAACGGGAAAAGGTCTGAGTAAGATGTTTGATGTTCAAGTTAATAAATTTACAACTGTTAGTTGTAGTGGATGTGGTTATACAGAGTTTTATAACGATAACATTAGTGGTAAATTAACTGCTTCTGATTGGGCTGATATTTTTATTGGAGGCTAAAAGAAAAGCGACTTTCACTATATTAATGTGAATTCGCTTTTTATTTTAGTTTCTGAATGTTTTTATAAAATATTTCCAAACTTTTTTCATGCTTGTTATTTTTAAATTTTACATATGACTTATTGATTAAATCATTTGGTAAATATTGCTGATTTACCCATCCGTTGTAATCATGTGGGTACAAATACCCTTCATTGTAATGCTTTATATTAATAGGTATTTCCATCTCATAATTTTTCTTTGTATCAGAGATAGCTTCTTTTATAGACATATAGGCTGTGTTTGACTTAGGTGATAATGCAATTTCAATTACTGCATTTGCAAGAGGATGAACCGCTTCTGGAAATCCTACTTCTCTAGCACAACAAATAGCAGTATAGATTTTATGGTGAAGATTAGGGTTAGCAAGTCCTACATCTTCATATGTAATTACTAAAAGTCTTCTACATATTATTTCTAAGTCTCCCAAAGCTATTAAATGTGCTAAATAATGAAGGCTAGCATCTACATCACTACCTCTAAGTGATTTTTGGAAAGCGCTTAATAAATCATAATAGTAGTCACTATTTTTATCAATTAGTAAAGATTTTTTTGGTTGTAAAAGTTTAAAAGTTTCTTTGGTAATAAAATTACTATCACAAATAAGAGTTAGTATATCTAGTTGGTTAATGGTACTTCTCATGTCACCATTTGCACTTGAAATTATTAAATCATAGACTTCTGGTTCAATATTAAACTCATTAAAGAAATCATTAGCTATTTGATGTAGTCTTTTTTTTATGTCATCTGAAGTTAGTGGTGTGAATTCAAAAATATGCATTCTAGATCTAATTGCAGGATTTAGGCTATGATAAGGGTTAAGAGTTGTAAGTCCAATTACAATAATGTTTTCTTTTTCTAAATGGGGAAGAAGGATATCTTGTTTATCTTTATTCATTCGATGAATTTCATCAATAATAATAAGAAATCTTTCATAATTATTTGAAAGATCTATTAAGTCAACTAATTTTTGTTTATTATGAATTGCAGCATTGATAAGTCCAAATTTAATATCTAGGCTATTACAAATAATTTTAGCTAGTGTCGTTTTCCCAGTTCCACTTGGTCCATAAAAGATACATGATTTCATTGTATTTTTATCAATAAGTTTACTTAAAACACCTTGCTTTCCTACAAGATGTTTTTGTCCATAAAATTGGTTTAAGCTATTTGCTAAGTATTTCTCCATTATCCTATCAACACATTTTCTTCAGCATATAGAAACTGATTAGATTTACGCTCATCGCTTGTCCAAACACCAAGCATAGTTGTAATACCGATTTGTCCTGTAAACATTATAACAATAAGTACAAATTGACTAACTTGAGAAAGTCCAGCAGTTATTCCAGTAGATAATCCAGTAGTCCCAAATGCACTTGCAACTTCAAACATGACATCACTTGCGGGTAGATTATCAAATATAAGAATTATTATTGTTCCTAGAAAGAGAATCATTATTCCAAGAGAAAAAGTTAAAAATGCACTAATAATTGTTTTATCTGGTAAGCGTCTTTTAAATGCTACTACTTGTTCACGATTAATAGTCTTATTATATACATATACAGCAATTACAGCAAATGTAGTTGTTCTAATACCACCACCTGTTGAAGAAGGGGCTGCTCCAATAAACATCATAATTGTCATCATAAATAATGTTGTGCTACCAAATCGAGATAATTCTGTAGTTGCAAATCCAGCATTTCTTGTTGTAACAGATTGAAATAGTGCAAGAAAAACTTTATCCATAAATGTATTGTCATTATATGCTAATCCGTTATTATATTCAACAAAGAAAATGAATAAAAATCCAACAAGTAAAATAATAAAGTATGCACTCAAAGTTAATTTACTAAATAGTGAAATACGAAATACATTTTTTCTTCTTTTTATTTTGTGACCGATATATCTTGAAAACTCAACAATTATTGGAAACCCAATTCCACCAAAAATAATTAGAAAAATAAATATAAATTGAATGAAATAATCATTACTATAATTTATTAGAGAGTTACCAAACAAATCAAATCCAGCATTGTTTATAGCACTAACTGAATGAAACAATCCATACCATAGACTTTGTCCTAACTCCATATCATAGTAAAAGTAAAATCTTGAAGCTAAAAGAATAAACCCTAATGTAGTAATAACTGCTGTAATTAGCAATATTTGCTTTACTAGCTTTGCCATGCCACTATTTCTATCGTGCTGTTGTTCATTCATTAGAAGTCTTCTATCTCTTGAGTCTAATTTTAGCCTAAATAATAGATAAATTGAAGCTTTAATAGCCATAACTCCAATTCCACCACAAATAATTAATAACATAATTATAATCTGACCAAAAAACGAAAATGAATCGACTGTACTGGTTACAGAAAGTCCAGTTACACTAACTGCACTTGTTGCAGTAAATAGTGTATCAAAAAGAGATACCTCAGTATTACCTGTAAGAGAAATTGGTAATCTAAGTAAAACAGATCCAATTATCACTATACAAAAATAATATTTAAAAAATACTTTAGGCATTGATTTACTTTTAATAAAATTTTTAATACTTTCTATATTCATAAGTCCTCCATATACATACTATATTATACAAGAAATTTAGAAATAAATAAATACTTATTTCTTAAATTTGATTGTTTACTATAATAGTTTTTATATTATATGATAATAAAATTACAAATAGTATTGTAATTAAATTAGAATATTTTATAAGGTATTATTTTTAGTTGAAGTTATTTTTTATAAAGTGTTAACTAAATAGGTTGACACTTTATTTTTTTTGATGTATACTATTATAGTAAGTTTAATAGGAGGTAGTTATTATGGCAGTAAAATTAAGATTAAAACGTATGGGTGCAAAGAGAAAACCTTTCTATCGTATCGTTGCAATTGATTCTCGTTCACCACGCGATGGACGTGAGATAGAGTTGATAGGAACATATAACCCAAATACAAACCCTGCAGAAGTTAAATTAGATAACGAAGTTGCTCTTAAATGGTTAAAAGAAGGTGCACAACCATCTGATACTGTAAAGAGTTTACTATCAAAATCTGGTGTTTTAGAAGCGTTTCATAACGAAAAATATTCTAAAGGTAAGTAATAATGAATTATGTGGAATTAACAGAATTTTTAGTATCTTCAATTATTGAAAATAAAGATATGTTGACTGTAAAAGAATTCGATGGTTTAGAAGATGATTCTATTTTATTAAATGTATTTGTAGATACAAATGATATCGGAGCAGTAATTGGTAAGCAAGGAAAGACAGCTAATGCAATAAGAACTTTAGTTAGAGCTTCAATGCATGGAGATTACAAGCGTATAAAAATAGAATTTCAAAGTTATGATGATTAAGGAGGTATTCTATGAGAGTAAATGTTACATTAAAATGTAAAGAATGTGAAGAAGAAACTTATAGAGTTTCAAAAAATAAAAGAAATACACCTGACAGATTAAATTTATCAAAATACTGTCCAAAGTGCAAAACTTCAAGAGAGTTTGTTGAGAAGAAAAAATAATAAGTAAAGGCACTAATTTATTAGTGTTTTTTAGTAGGTGATATTATGGATTTGAAAACTAAAATAAATAATTTACCAACAAATTCAGGCTGTTATTTATATAAGAATAAGTTTGGTAAAATAATATATGTAGGAAAAGCTGTTAACTTAAAGAATCGTGTTAAGAGTTATTTTAATGGTACACAAACAGGTAAAACATATTTTTTAGTTAAGGAAATTGTTGATGTTGAATATATAATAACTAAAAATGAAGTAGAAAGCCTAATACTAGAACTTAACTTAATTAAAGAACATGACCCAAAATATAACATCCTACTTAAAGATGATAAAAGCTATCCCTATATACAAATAACAAAAGAAAAATATCCGAAAGTAAAAATTACGAGAGATAAAAGTTTAAAAAAAGGAGAATTGTATGGTCCGTATCCAAACAGTGGTGCTGCACGCGAAATGGTCGACTTAATTAATCGTAATTATCCTTTAGTAAAATGTAGAAAAATACCTAAAAAAGAATGTTTGTATTATCATATAAATCAGTGTCTTGGACAATGTATAAATGATGTGAGTCCAAAAATTTATGATGAATATATAAAAGAAGTTAGAAAAGTACTGAAAGGAAATGTTAGTGGGTTAAAACTATCTCTGCAAAACGAGATGAAAAAAGCTAGTGAGTCAACAAATTTTGAACGTGCTATTGAATTGAAAAAAATGTTGGAATCAGTTAATTTAGTTATAGAAAAACAAAGCATTAATGTAAATAAAATGTTAAATATTGATGTAATTAACTATGATTATCATGATAATAAAATTTGTATACAGTTACTTTACATTAGGAATGGGATGGTTATAGAACGCGTAGGTGAATTGTTTGATGTAATTGATGACTATGAAGATGTTTTAATACAGTATATTTTAAATATGTACCACCAAAAAGTACTACCTGATGAAATTGTTATTCCGAGTTTAAAAGAAGTTGAATTACTAAAAAACATTATTCCTACAAGTATTAATACATATGTTCGAGGAGTGAAAAGTAATTATTTAAAAATGGCTAAAAGCAATGCAAAAATAATTTTAAATAAATATTTTGAAAAAGAAATTAATGAGTACAATAAGAGTTTATTTATAAATGAAGAATTAAAAAATATTGTTGGAATTGATTGTTATCGTATTGATATTTTTGATATTTCACATCATAACGGTGCAAATACTGTCGGAGCATTAGTTGTTAGTAAAAATTATAACTTTAATAAAAATGATTACCGTAAATTTAAGTTAAGTGTAGATGGAAATGATGATACAGCAAATACAAAAGAAGTTGTATATCGTTACTATTATCGTTGTTTAATGGAAAAACTTGAATTACCTGATTTAATTGTTGCTGATGGAGGGGTAAATCAAGTAAATGCAATTCTAGATGTAATTAGTTCACTAAACTTGACTATTTCTGTAATTGGTCTAATTAAAGATGATAAACACACTACAAATAAGTTACTGTTTAATAATCAAATTTTCCCTTTAGAACGTAGAAGTGAGTTGTATAAGTTTTTAGCTAATTTACAGGATGAGGTTCACCGCTTTGCAATCGGGTATCATCATACTATTGCTTCTAAGCAAATTAGTGCTAGTACGCTTGACAATATTAAAGGGATAGGTGCTAAGAGAAAAAGAGATTTAATAAAAGAATTTAAATCAATTGATAATATTAAAAAAACTTCAATTGAGGAATTAGAAAAAATTGTTCCAAGTAATATTGCACAAACAGTTTTTGAATATTTTAAAAATGAAAAGCAAAAATAGACAAAGTTATTATATGCAATAAAAATATTCTATTATAACTTAAAATATGGTATTATTTATATGGTGGTGAAATTATGGGAAAAATAGGAGTATTTGATTCTGGAATAGGTGGAATCACAGTTTTGGAAGAGCTTTACAAACTGTTACCAAATGAAGAATATTTATATTTTGGTGATAATAAAAATGCTCCATATGGAGATAAATCAAATAATGAAATTAGAGATTATACTTATAGAATAATCAACCACTTTAAAAATAATGATGTAAAACTAATTGTAATAGCATGTAATACAGTTACAAGTTTCTTATACAAAGAATTAGTTGATACACTTAATATACCTGTAATCGGAGTTATTTATCCTACAGTAGACTATGTAAATGATTTACATATAAAAAAAGTAGGATTAATTGCAACTGTTAGAACTATTGAAAATAATACATATCAAAGAATGATTGATAAAGAAGTTTTTACGTTGAAAACACCACAGTTTGTTCCTATGATTGAAGATGGTAGTTATGTGTATAGACATAAAGAAATTAAAGAAATATTAAAACCGTTATTAAAAAAACATATTCATGCACTTGTACTAGGTTGTACACATTACCCTTTTTTAAGAAGTAATATAGAAAAAATCTATGGGGGAATTATTGTTGATTCTAGTGTTGTTACTGCAATAGAAGTAAAGGAAGTATTAAATGATAGAAATATGTTTGAGAATAATCCTAAAATAACTATTCATGTAAGTGGAAATATTGAAGAATTTGAAAAAGTTATTCAAAGCTATATTAGTTTTGAATATAAAATAAAAAGTGTTGAGGTGTAGTTATGAGAATTATTTTGGCAACAAATAATCAAGGAAAAGTTAATGAGTTAAAAAGTAAAATAAATAGAGAAATTTATTCACTTAAGGATTTAGAAATAAATATTGATATTATTGAAGATAAAGATACTTTGGAAGGTAATGCAAAATTAAAAGCAGAAGCTATTGCAAAAATTTTTCCAAATGATATTATAATAGCAGATGATACAGGACTTTTTGTTAAAAGTTTGAATAATGAACCAGGAGTCTACTCTGCAAGATATGCAGGTGAAAATTGTAATAATGAAGACAATATTGATAAGCTATTAAATAACTTAAAGAATATTGATGATCGAAGTGCATATTTTGAAACAATTATTGTGGTATATAAAGATGGAATATACTATAATTATTTTGGAAAGCTTGAAGGAAAAATATTAAAAAAACGTTCTGGAAGTGATGGTTTTGGCTATGATAGTGTATTTTATTCTGAAATCTATAATAAGTCTCTTGCAGAAATAAGTAAAGAAGAAAAAAATATTATTAGTCATCGTGCAAAGGCAATTGATAGATTATTAAGTGATAATATTTTATAGAGGAAAATATGAAGAATAAGTTAACATATGATTATGTAAAAATGGTTTTTAAATTAGCACTGCCTGTAATGATCCAGCAGTTCATTACAGCTTTTGCAAGTTTAATTGATAATTTAATGGTTGGATCTAATGGAAAAGATGCTATCAATGCTGTTGGTGCAAGTGGTACATATAATTTAGAACAGATAAAAATTGATGCCAACTCTGTTTTATATTTGCTGTATATATTGAACTATTTAATGACTATTATTGATGTTAAATAGTAATATTTGACATAATCTAATGGTAGTGATATAATGATGATGAGAAATAGTGAGGGATTCCTAATTATTCCTTACTTTAAACAAAAAATAATTAGGTATGCATGGCGTTGCTGCTAACTTCCATGATTATAACATATGAGGCAGAGAGAGTAAGGTGCGTCCTGCTCTCATTTTTATTAGGAGGATTTGTATGGGAACAATATACGAACTAGACTATAAATTTATACAATTTGTAGCCAATAAAGGTTATTGCACAGAAATAATGGATAAGAATATTAATAAGGGAAGACCATATTTCTATATTGAGATAAAAGTTAGAAGTAAAACTTATTTGATTCCTTTTCGTTCTAGTGTTGGGGATGATGGTGTATATAAAATACCTGGACATGATGGGGGACTTGATTTTAAAAAATCAATACCGTTAACAAATAAAAGAATAATAAAGAGAGTTTCAAATACAACTCCACCAGAGTATGGTAAATTTTTAATGAATGCATATAATGATATTTGTTCAAAGTTTACACAATATATTCCAACTCACAATAAACATAGATTTTCTACTAATCATAAAGGTTTGATTGAAGCACAGAATAAATTTAAATAGCACTATACTGAGTGAATGAAGCATTAGCTGTATATGAGTTGATGTTTTTTTGATGGTTTAAAATACTACATTAATATGTCCTTCTTTTGTGATTATAATCTGTTTAAATTGATTTTTAATATTGCAAGATTTATCAAGTTTTGACTTTAATTTTTTGTAATGTTCTAAGCTAATATGATTGCCTAATAATAATTCATCAAGCTCATTGATTTTATTTTCAACAGAGCTTTGTCTAGCATCTAAATTGTTTTTGATTGCATTTTTTAGAGAAGATAAAATGCGATTTTCATTAATGTACATTTTTTCTTTTTTTGAATAGTAGTATTTATATGTAGCTATTTCTCCATTTGCAAGTTCTTTGTATTGTTTGCAGTGGTTCATTTTTGTACCATCCTCGAAGTGAACTTTGTTTTGTAAACTGTAGAAGTGCTTGCTTTTTATTTTATATCTTTGATTTGTGTGATTCATTTTCTCTATATCTTCATCTACAAAAATAGGATCTATTACTTGTACCTTCAATAATTCACCATTTAAAGTTTCTCTTTGAAAAAAACCTCTATATAAAGTATTTGACAGTAATCTTGTTAAGTAACCTTTATGTAACTTTATTTTAAAGAATGGATACTTAGTTTTGATTTCTTGTTCAATTTGTAATACAGTCATGTTTTTATTTACATAACTATTGTATAAGTATTTAACAATTTTAATGTCATTGTTGTAAATGAGTTTTTTATTATTATCTCTTTCAATACCTAAAGGAAGCTTTCCGTATGGATAGAGATTTTTTTTTGGCCATACCATCATAGCAAAATTTTGTTCTTTCCGATGTGACAGCGCTATCATACTGATTTTTTGCTGAATTAATATTATAAAAGAATTCTCCCATTGCACTTTTAGTTTCAAAATTCTCTAATACAATATCAATTTTTGTATTATATTTTCTACTTTTCTTTAAAATATATTGATCATCAAATACATTCCTTGCAATGCGATCTTGTCTAATAATAATTATTGATTCAACTAACCCAGTTTCTATTAATTTTAGTGCCTTTTGAAGTTCAAATCTTTTTTCAAGGGACGTTGCTGATTTACCTGAATCTGATAAAATTATTAATTCGTAATCAGAATAGTATATTGAATGATGCTTTTCTATTGTATCTTTCTGTTCGTCTAGGGAATAACCTTTTTGAACTTGTTTGTCTGTACTGACTCTAATGTATCCAATTACATATTTTTTTTCTTCCTTATAGTTTTTAGTGTACAATTTTAATCACCTCGTTTTTCTATTTATCAATTTTTTGTACATATTTAGTATATAACTTACTTTGATAAAATAAATACGATATTTTAATTGTTGAACAAAACATTAAATAATCAAAACGAGAACTTTGAATATAGAGAAACAGATTCTTCTGAAAAGAACGATTTTATTGATGTTATGGATGAACAAACATGTTATAATATTATTGGAGGTAGGTTTTATGAAAAAAATCAATACGGTGGTAGTGATTACATTGTAGGAGGTTTATGTACGATTTGATCGTAGTACTAGTTTTATTGATAATTCTAGTAAGAAGAATTGATAAAGACTAGATAACCTCACATGTTTCCTACCTCCAAATAAACGAAAAGAGAGCCGGCAAGCTCTCTTTTCGAATGACCTCACATCATTTCCTACAAATAAATTATACAATAATTGTAATAAATATTCAATAGATATTGTTGAAAACTTAAGAAAACACAAAAAAATGTTGAAAACTTAAAATTTATATGCTATACTTAGATAAATTTAGGGATACTATTATCCTTAAACCCAAACTTAAAAGTAAATATGAGCTATCATTCTTTAAATAAGAACGACTAGAGGCTGGTTTTGCTACTTCTGTTTCAGTTTTAATTGGTCAAGAGCTTGGAAGAAATGATTTGGAAGGAGCTAAGACTCATTCTCATATGCTTAACAAGCTTTCAATTATAACGGGTATGATAGTATTATGCTTAGCATTTATTTTATCATTTATTGTGCCAAATTTTTATAATGTTAGTGCTGAAATTAAAAATAATACTGCAAATATTTTAAGAGTTATGGCAATTTATTTCCCAATTTATATTATTACAGCAAATTTGTTTTTTACACTTAGAGCTGGAGGAGATGTTAAAGGGGTTTTATTTGTAGATGGTGGATTTATGTGGTTTGTAGCAATTCCTATTGCATACTTTATGAATAGCTATATTTCATTACCAGTTGTTTTAACTTTTTTAATTGTACAAAGTAGTGACATATTAAAACTTTTTGTTATTTTCAAACGATATAAAAAAGGGTTATGGATAAAAAAATTAATATAAAAAATAATGACAAATAGTATGTAATATGTTATTATTGTGATAATAGAATACGGGGAGCTAGTTTTCTGGCTGAGAGGAGGTAATTGAGCTTCGACCCTTTGACCTGATTTAGGTAATGCTAACGTAGGGATTATATCAAACTTTTAAGATATGTCTTTATGACATATTTTTTTATGTCTACTTAGTCTAATTCTATTAAAATTTATTATATGGAGGAAGAAATGAGTAGGGAAAAATTAACTATATTTGGTGGGACATTGCTTTGGTTTGGAGCTGCTATTTCAATTGCAGAAATAATAACTGGCGCATTAATTGCCCCGCTGGGATTTTTTAAAGGAGTTATTGCAATTTTATCGGGTCATCTAATAGGAGGCATAATTTTTTATTTGTTTGGGTTAATTGGTGCAAAGAATAACAAGGGGGCAATGGAGAGTACATCTATTACTTTTGGAAGAAAGGGTTCTATATTTTTTTCAATTTTTAATATTGCTCAATTAATTGGATGGACAGCAATTATGATTATTAGTGGAGCAGAAGCAATGAATTATGCAACTAAATTTGATAATATTTATGTTTGGTGCATCTTAATAGGATTACTTATTGTTGTTTGGATCATTGCTGGATTAAAAAATATTTCTAAACTCAGTATTATTGCAGTGGGTCTATTATTTATTTTAAGTATTGTTTTGGGATACATTGTTTTTAATGGTGATGGTTCGCTTAGTAATCATGGTCAAACATTAAGTTTCGGTTTAGCATTAGAGCTATCAATTGCTATGCCACTTTCTTGGTTACCTTTAATTTCAGATTACACTAAAAATAGTGATCAACCAGGAAAACTAACTTTATTATCAGCAATTAGTTATTTTATTGGAAGTTGCTTTATGTATATTATAGGTTTAGCTTCAGCAATTAATTTTGAAACTTCAAATGGAATCGAAATTTTAGTTTCATCTGGACTAGGTATTGTTGCAATGGTTATTGTTATATTTTCAACAGTTACTACTACTTTCTTGGATGTTTATTCAGCAGGTGAGAGTACAGTCAATATTTTTAAAAAGTTAAATAAAAAATATGTTTGCGTTGTCATTTGTTTTATTGGAGTTATTGTTGCAATGTTTGTTCCAATATTTAAATATGAAAATTTTCTTTACCTATTAAGTTCTGTATTTGTACCTATGGCTATTGTTATGATAGCAGATTATTTTATTAATAAAAATACTGAATTCAATTTAAATAGAAGTAGAGTTAATTTAATTATTTGGTTTACAGGATTTATTTTGTATAGAATATTTTTAAAACTTAACAGTAATTTAGGAAGTACTATTCCAGTTATTTTAATTATTTTGCTTATTAGTTGTACTATAGGGTATTTTAAAAAAGGAGAAAAAAATGTTTAAAATCATCTATGAAAATTTATCAAAAACAACACCAATCATTCATGTAATTACAAATTATGTAACAGTAAATGATTGTGCAAATATTATTTTGGCAAGTAAAGCTTCACCAATAATGTCTGATGAAATTGAAGATGTGGAAGATATTTTAAAATTTAGTCAATGTTTAGTAATAAATATTGGTACATTAAATAAAAGAACAGTTGAGTCAATGATTTATGCAGGAAAAATTGCTAACAAACTCAAAATTAGTGTTGTGCTTGATCCAGTAGGTGCTGGAGCAACAGAATTTAGAAATGAAACAGTAAAAAAGTTATTAAATGAAGTTCAATTTTCTGTAATAAAAGGTAATGCTTCAGAATTAAAATTTTTAGCTTCAAATATAAATAATACTAGTGGTGTTGATGTAGCTGAAGCTGATATTATTAATGACAATAATCTTGAAAGTAATATCAAACTATTTAAGCGCTTATCAAATCAAACAAAATCAGTAATAGTTTCAACAGGAGTAATTGATATTATTACAGATGGTAATAATACATATATTGTTAAAAACGGTAGTGAAATGATGAGTGGGATTACAGGTACAGGCTGTATGTTAGGGTGTGTTATTGCATGTTATATAGCTTCAAATAAAAATCATCTTCTTAAAGCTACAACTTTTGCAGTTGGTGCAATGGGGCTTGCTGGAGAAAGAGCAGAACAAAATTGTGATGGAAATGGTTCATATAAAGTTGCATTAATTGATGCAATGAGTACTTTAAATTATCAAACTTTGAAAGAAGGTGTAAAAGTTGAAATTTTCTAAGAAAGACTTACTTTTATACGCAGTAACAGATAGAAGTTGGAGTGAAACTTCTTCGCTTGAAGAACAGGTACAAAAAGCGATAGATGGGGGAATTACATTTTTACAATTAAGAGAAAAAAATATTGAGATATCTGAATTTTTAAAACTTGGAAAGCAACTAAGAAAGCTTACTAATAAATATCAAATTCCATATGTAATTAATGATGATATTGATGTTGCAGTTCAAGTTCAAGCTGATGGTATTCATATTGGGCAAGATGATTGTGATATAGATAAATGCAGAGAATTACTTGGAGAAAGTAAAATTATTGGAGTTTCTGTACAAACTGTTGAGCAAGCTATTCTTGCTCAAGAAGAGGGAGCAGATTATTTAGGTGTTGGAGCAATATTTACAACTAATACAAAATTAGATGCTAGCAAAGTAAGTTTAGACCTTTTAAAAGAAATTTGTATGAGTGTTTCTATTCCAGTTGTTGCTATTGGAGGAATAACAACAACTAATATTGAAAAGCTTGCAGGTACAGGAATCAATGGTGTTGCTGTTGTATCAGAGATATTTTCAAGTGATAATATTGTAGAATCTACTAAAAAATTGCTTAATATAACCAAAAAATTCATTTTATAGGAGGAATTTAATGAAAAAAGTTTTAACAATTGCTGGTTCTGATTGTAGTGGTGGAGCAGGTATTCAGGCAGATCTAAAAACAATTACAACTAATGGGGTTTATGCCATGAGCGTTTTAACAGCATTAACTGCTCAAAATACAGTTGGAGTTCAGGCTATAGCAGAAGTTGATTCAAGTTTTGTTGGTGCTCAGCTTGATAGTGTATTTACTGATATTTTCCCTGATGCAATTAAAATTGGAATGGTTTTAAATGAAGATATAATTGATGTTATTGCAGAAAAGCTTAAGTATTATAATGCTTTAAAGATTGTAGTAGATCCAGTAATGGTTTCAACTAGTGGTGCTCAATTAATTTCAGAAGAGGCAATTTATAATTTAAAAACCAAATTATTTCCATTAGCTTCAATAATAACACCAAATATTTTAGAAGCAGAAATTTTAGCAAATATGAAAATTAACAATATTGAAGATATGATTATGGCTACTAAAAAAATTCATGAGGAATATGGTTGTGCAGTTTTATGCAAAGGTGGTCATAGTGTGAATGATGCAAATGATTTACTATACATTAATGGAAAATATCAATGGTTTACTGAAAGAAGAATTGATAACCCTAATACTCATGGAACAGGATGTACCTTATCAAGTGCGATAGCTTCTAATCTTGCTAAAGGATATAGTTTGATTGAATCAGTGGAAAATTCTAAAAATTATATTACAAATGCTCTTTTAGCAATGCTTGATTTAGGACAAAAGAGTGGGCCACTAAATCATATGTGGGAGTTAAAAAAATAAGGTTGATTTTTATTATGGAAAGGATTTAAAATTACTTAATTAACATATATAATAATTTATTTTTATGATATACTTTACATGAGGTGATAAAATGAATGACTTTTTAAAAAGAATACTTGAGATTGATAGCCCAAGTGGTTATACTAAGCATGTACAAAAATTTTTAATTGAAGAATTAAAAAAAATTGGTTATAATGGCGAGATTTCTAAAAAAGGATCAATATATATCCATATTGATGTAAATAAACCTAGTACTGCTTGTGTAAGTGCACATGTTGATACACTAGGGTTAATAGTTAGAAGTTTTAATGCTGATGGTACCATTAATGTAAGTAATATAGGAGGTCCAATTTTAAGTACAATTAACGGAGAATATTGCACTTTGTATACAAGGGATAATAAAAAATATCGCGGAACTATTTTAAATAAAAACCGTGCCATTCACGTACACAAAGATGCAAGAAGTGAAGTTTTATTAGATAATATTATAGTAAGACTAGATGAAAAAGTTAGTTGTAAAAAGGATTTAGAAAATTTAGGGATTAGTGTTGGTGATTTTGTATGTTACGATGCTAAAGTTGAATTTGTTAATGATTATATTAAATCTAGATTTTTAGATGATAAAGCTGGAGTTTGTGCTATATATAATTTTTTAAAAAATTTAGATACAAACAGTTTAAATCAAAACTTACTTATATACTTTAGTGTGTATGAAGAAGTAGGGCATGGTGGAACAAATACTCCACATCCTGTTGATGAATATATTGCTGTTGATATGGGATGTGTTGGAGAAGACTTAAATGGAAATGAATTTAGTGTTTCTATTTGTGCAAAAGACTCTTTGGGACCATATGACTATGAACTGACTAGCAGATTAATTGAAAAGGCTAAAATCCTTGATATTGACTATGTTGTTGATGTTTATCCAATGTACAGTAGCGATGGAAGTGCTTTTTTAAGAGGAGGAAATGACGCAAAAGTTGCTTTAATAGGTCCTGGAGTAGATGCAAGTCATGGAATGGAAAGAACGAGTTTAATTGCAATTGAAAATACTTCAAAATTACTTGAAAAATATCTTACTAATTAACCTTAAAAATTATTTTGAAATTTAATATAGATAGTGAGAATTATTTACTTAGTTAAATAAAAACTGAAGATATTGTAATAAAAAACAAGAGTTATTTAATAGCTCTTTTGTTTTACGTAAAAATAATTATAAAAAATCAAAAATCATATTGCAAAAAAAATATATTGTGATATACTATATAAGTGTAGTGTCCAAGTAGCTCAGCTGGATAGAGCAACGGCCTTCTAAGCCGTCGGTCAGGAGTTCGAATCTCTTCTTGGACGCCATTTAAAAGTAAACAGCATTGCTGTTTTTTTTTGAAAATAGGAGGAAGTTATGAATTGTATTAAATGTGATTGTGAATATACGTATGAAGTTTCTGGTTTATGGAATTGTCCTGAATGTGGGCATGAATGGACAAAAGCTTCCATGAATGAGGATGTTAAAGTATACAAAGATTCTAATGGAAATATTTTGAATAATGGTGATAGTGTAGTAGTTATAAAAGATTTAAAAATTAAAGGAAGTTCCTCTATTATCAAACAGGGAACTAAAATTAAAAGTATTAGATTAGTAGATAGTGATCATGATATTGACTGTAAAATTGATGGCATAGGTTCTGTTTCAGTCAAGAGTATTTACGTTAAGAAAAACTAAGCGAACTTAGTTTTTTTCTTACCTGTAATTTGTAAATACTAGTAAAATTTGTTATAATTATTAAAGAGAAGTATAGAAGGAGGAGGTTTTATGAAAGAAGATAAAAGTAAAAAAATATCAATAAAACGAGCTGAAGAATTAGAAAACTCTATTGCAAAATATACTGAAATGAAATCTAAAATATTAACTGGTTATGATATATATGAAACTAGAATGAAGATTAAAACAAAAATACTCAAACTATATAATGCAAGCAATGAAGATTGGAATAGTTGGGAATGGCAGCTTAGAAATTCAATTAATACAGTTGATGAATTAAATAAAATAATTGATTTAACTATGGAAGATATTGAAGTAATAGATAAAGTAGGAAAAAATTTTAGATGGTCTATTACACCTTATTACGTAAGTTTAATTAGTGTAGATGATAAAGAGTGCCCTATTAGATTGCAGGCACTTCCAAGCATTTTAGAGTTAGATGAATCGGGGAAAGCAGATCCAATGGCAGAAGAGTTTACTTCTCCAGTTGATGGAATAACAAGAAGATACCCAGATCGCTTAATTATAAACGTTACTAATAGTTGCGGGATGTATTGTAGACATTGTCAACGTAGAAGAAATATTGGAACAACAGACGTTGTTAGAAGTAAAGAAAGCTTACAAGAATGTATCGACTACATTAGAAAAAATTCTGAAATTAGAGATGTACTTTTAACTGGAGGGGATGCGCTTTGTGTTAGTGATGACTATTTAGAATGGCTTTTATCTAAACTTAGAGAAATTCCAAGTGTTGAAATAATCAGAATAGGTTCAAGAACACCTGTTGTAATGCCTCAAAGAATTACAAAATCTTTATGTAAAATGCTTGCAAAGTATGCACCAATATATTTAAATACACATTTTAATAGTCCAAGAGAAGTAAGTGAAGAATCAAAAAGAGCATGTGAATTATTGTCTAATCATGGAATAATTTTAGGTAATCAATCTGTACTATTGCATAAAATAAATGATAATGAAATGATATTAAAAAAATTAAATCAAGAGTTATTAAAAATAAGAGTTAGACCATATTATATTTTTCATCCAAAAGATGTAATAGGTACTAGACATTTTAATGTAAGTATAAAAAAAGGTATTGAAATTATGTCAAAGCTTAGAGGAAAAACTTCTGGTCTAGCAATTCCAACTTATATAGTTAATGCACCATATGGTATGGGAAAAATCCCATTACAGAAAGAAACAATTTTAAATCTAAGTGATGATTCTGCTACGCTTATTACATGGGAAGGTAAAGAAGTAGTTATTAAATAAGGAGCTTTATAATGAAATTAGTTATGTTAGAAAAACTTGGAGTCTCAAAATCAACGCTAGATATATTTGCAAAAAAATATGCAAAATTGGGACATGATTTAGTAATTTGTGAAAATGATTTATCTAAGGAAGAAAAAAAAGTTTTATTAAATGATGCAGACATTGCAATCATTGCAAACAGTAGTTTTGATCAAGATCTTGTTCAAGCATGCAAAAACCTTAAATTTTTAAGTGTTGCTTTTACGGGTGTTGATCACATTGATAAAAGTATATATGATACAACAATTAAAATTTCTAATGCAAGTGGGTATGCTACAGTAGCAACTGCAGAACTTACTATTAATATGATGCTAAATACTTTAAGAAATACAGTTATTCTTGACAAACTTACAAGAGAAGAAAAAACAATGAAGGGTTATATAGGGAATGAACTATCTGGAAAAGTTGTTGGCATTGTAGGAGGAGGTCAAATAGGTGCTCACGTTGCAAAAATTTTAAATGTTTTTGGAGCAAATATTTTAATTTATGATTTATATCGTGATAAAGAGTTGGAAGAATTTGCTACGTACACAACACTTGATACGCTTTTAAAAGCAAGTGATATTGTAACTTTACATTGCCCTTTAAATGAAGAAACAAAAGGAATGTTTAATTATGAATGTTTTGACTTGATGAAAGCCAATGCAATTTTAATTAACTGTGCTAGAGGAATGTTAATTAATGATGATGATTTAATTCAAGCTTTAGATAATAATAAATTAAGAGCATGTGGTATTGATGTTTTTGATGTAGAACCTCCAATTAATAAGAGCCATAAATTATTAAATAATGATAAGATTATAGTTACTCCTCATATAGCATATGCGACTAAAGAATCAATGGAGAAACGAGTTCAAATTGTATTTGAAAACATTGATGCTTTTCTTGAAGGAAAACAAATTAATATTATTAAGTAAAATAAAAAACACAGTCTAAAAAATAGAGTGTGTTTTTTAAATATCATTAATTACTGTTAGGAGTTACAATAATAACATTTTTTTCATTAATAATACTAACATGACCAGGATAACTGCCAGTAATCTTTTTTACATTTTTAACATTAGTGTATAAAACTTCAACTTTTGGGAAAGCTTTTCCTTTTGAAAATTTTGCTGCATACTCTGCTGCAATTTTTATTTTTTTATCAGTTAGATTATTAGTTTTTAAAAGCACATGACTTCCTGGTAAGTCTTTGACATGAAACCATATGTCATTTTTTCTAGAAAGTTTGAAAGTTATTTCTTCATTTTGTAAATTATTTTTCCCAATAAGAATTGTATAATCTTCTTCATTGATAGTGAGTATTTGTCTTGCCTTTTGTTTTTTTTGCTTACTATTATTACTGTATTCATTAAAAATTTCCTTTATTTCATGTTCATCACATATAGATAATTGATATAACAAATTATCTAAATAAAAAATCTTATTATTTGTTACATCAATTTGCGTTTTAATATGATCAATGCTTCTTTTTAATTTTGAATATTTGATATAATATTTATTTGCATTATCACTAACATTCAAATTTTTATCCATTTTAATCTCAATGCAATTACCGTTGTAATCATTACACAAGAGAGAATCTTCAAAGTTTTGCTGATAACCATAGGTTAAAATTAAATCACCATAATTTTTGTACTTTTCATAATTCTGATTTTTTTCTAAATCATTATTTAATTTAAAAAGTTTTTTTCTAAGTTTTTTAAGCTCATTATTAATTTTTTTTTCACACTGCATGGTTAAAAAATTTATTCTTCTATATTTTGTAATACTATAGTAAAAACCATCAAGTAATTTTGATAGAGAAGAATATGAAGTGACTTCTTCTGAAAAAATATTAGTATAGTAAAAGTCCTTATTATCAGTGCAAGGGAATAATTTTACACTAAGAGCATTATTAAGCGTTAAATTAGCTTTATTTGTAATAACGTATTCTTCTCTTTTTATAAATTTATATTCATAGTTTGGAAGAATTGTTTTTGTTTCATTATTAATAAGTTTTAAACTATTAATAATAATATTATTTTCATCAGTTAAAATTATGTTAGAATACCTTCCAAATAATTCTATATACATATAATAGGAAGTAATATCCTTTAAATCATTATATCCTACAAATTGTATTCTAAGTATTCTATCCTTATTAAAATTTGTAATGTTATCTACTTTAAAATTGCTCAAATATTTTCTAAGCAACATTGTAAAATTTGAGGGTTTACTTGGAAAAGTGTATTCTATTTCTGTAAGATTAACTCTACATTCATTATTTGCTGAAATATATAGGTTTTGTTTATTATGAAATTTTATTAAAAATTCGTTGTTACTAATATTATAGATTTTTTTAATAGATGCGCCACTGACACTATTATTTATTTCCTTTGCTAGATAATATGTAAAAACTGAATCAATTGCCAAAAAATCACTCCTTTCTATCTTAATAATTATAACATACAAATATTATATCTTTAAAAAAAATAGAAATTATGATAAAATGATACAATAAATTTAAAGGAGAATATTATGAAAGTTACTGTAGTTGAAAAACATTTAGGGGAAGGAGTATTTCCTTTATTTAAAAGAGGGGATTCAATTAAAATTTTAGAAGATTGTAATTTTTATGTGAACTGGAAAAAGTGTTTGATAAATAATATTATTACATACATTCCTAAACATTTTATAAAATCTGAAGTTTTATTAGTAGATTATAACCCAACAGAACTTATATGTGATATCAATGATGAAATTAAAGTAATTGATATTGTATATGGTTGAATTTATGGAAAGATTAATGATGAAATAGGATGGATTCCGTGTTGCAAAACATTTAGTAATAATAATTTTAAGTATTAATTATATTAATATGTAGGATTGTAAATAATGTGAGACCAAAAAGTCTAAAAAAATTAAAGTAACGTGATATATTATGATTGAAGTGATTTGTGCAAGTTAGCAAACTGATCTTCAATCATTTTTCTTGCTTCATTTGGACTAAGCCAATCTAGTAAGCTACTTGGTATATTATTACTTCTTTTTAAATATGATTTCATTTGTACATTTAAGTCATTTAGTGAATAAAACCTCTTACCATCTTCTCTGTGACTTCTTTCAACTTTACCATTATGTCATGGTGTTCTTGGACGATTGCATTTATGTAGTATATTATTTTCTCTACAGAACTTTGCAAATAAATGTTCACGATTTGTATTAACAATATGTCTAAATTCAGCACCATTATCAGTTTAAATAATTTGTGGTACATAGCCAAAAAATATTATAGCTCTTTTAACAAATTCAACTGTATTGTATGAATTATACTCATCATAAGCGTATATAAAGTGTTCTTTACTAGATTCATCAATAATAGTATATTGATAGAATTTAGCACCGTCATTGCCACTATAGCAAGACTTTGGAACGTATTTAACATCAAGTTGCATTTTCTTACCAATCTGAAATGGAGTGTTGTATATTTTAATTTTATGCTTCTTTTTATAAGTTGTACTTTGAAATAGAACTCCTTGTTTTCTAAGGAATCTAAAAAGAGAAGAAGGATGTCTAGTATATGCATAGTTTTGTTTTAATTTAACATATAATTCATTTAAAGCTACATTAGGATTTCTACGTATTAAGTGCTGTCAAATACTTTATTCCAACGCATAAGAGATACTTTAGATATTTTATATTTTCTACAAACATCATTTACTGAAAAATTACCATTTCTGTATAATTTACAAGCATAAAATCTAGTATTTACCTGATGAGGATACCTCTTGATTGATTTTTGTGTTATAATTTTCATGTGATATATCTCCTTTGTGTATGTTTAGTCGCTTACATTGTAGCAGATATATCACATTTTTTATATAATATTATAAATTAATTTAATTTAGGTCTCACATGTATTTTACACCAACAAATTTTAAGTATTAATTATATTAATAAAGCTTGACATTATGTTTAAACATATATTATAATAGACAAAAGTATAAGTTTATTCTTAAAAATGCTTTACTTTAAATAATTAATATGGGAGAAAATATTATGAAAAAAATATATTATGGGGTATTTGCGTGTTTAATGGCAGGAATAATGGTTTTTATTCCTAGTAATTTTGCTAAAGCATATCCAGTTTATGATGTTGAAACATCTGATATTGTTATATCATCTAGTGGAGATTCAACAAATGATAATCTTTCTAGATATTGTAATAGCACTCAGGAGCAGTATAGTATTATATACAGTCAGTCTGTTGATATGTCACCAATATGGGAATTATATGAGACAATTAAAAATGATCAAATTACTTTAACTGGAAATTTTATAATAACTACTGTTATTGATCAAAAATTATTAGTTGATGAGTCGAAATTAACAGTAGATGCTGTTCAAGCGGCTTTTGAAGCAGAAAATGATTCTGCAACTATTGCAATTTATGATTTTAAAGAGACATCTTTTAATAGTAGTACAAGAGAATATACTGTTAAATTTGGATTTAAAGATGGGGTTACTGGTGCTACTATTGAAGATCTTAAAGTACAGTCTGGAGGAGCATTACCACAATATATTAATGTTTCTAGTCCTGTAGGTGCATTTGTATTACCTGCATCCAATTTCAATGCAAGCGAAACAATTGATACTTCAAACAGTCTTTTAAGTGGAAGTATTTATTTAAGTCATCCACTGACAGGTGTTGTTGGTCAAATAAATACAATAAGTAACGTGATTGAAAATAGTATTATTATGGAAAGTATGTATGTAATTAATTATGATGGAAATGGCAATACTGCTGGTACTACACCAAGTGATGATATAATATATTCAAATTTGACAAGCCCTGCTAAAGTTATGGGAGTTGATGATCAATTTACAAAAACAGGATATGAGTTACTAGGTTGGTCTACAGATGAGAATGCTACTACTGCTATGTATGTAGAAGATGACATTATAGATACAAATACTTGTATAACATTATATGCAGTATGGGGAGAGGTTTTACCCGTAGCAGGACTTAATAACATTTTATTTTATGGTAGTATTATTTCATTAGCAATTTTAGTATTTACAAGACATTTTAATAGTAAAACTTATTAATAACGTATAAAATATTTATAGTAAATGGGAGTTGTTTTTTAATTCCCATTTTTTATTTAATTTTTAGATTTTGTATCAATTAATTCAGTACATTCTAAAATATAGAAATATTGAATTTAATCTTAAAATTGTTGAATTTTTATTAGAAATATAGTAATATATAAGAAGTAGATTTTATGCAAGGAGATATGTTATGAATGAGCGTGGAATGTTAATTATTCTTAGTGGACCAAGTGGTGTTGGAAAAGGTACAGTAAGAAGTAAATTGTTTGAGCAAGTCAATAATATTAGTTATTCAGTATCAATGACAACAAGAACTCCACGTGAAGGAGAAGTTCACGGTGTTGACTATTTCTTTGTTGATGATAATGAATTTATGAAAAATGTTGAAAGTGGAAACATGCTTGAATGGGCAGAGTTTGTTGGAAATAAATATGGAACACCTCTTGATAAGGTTGAAGATATACTTAGTTCTGGCAAAGATGTTATGCTTGAGATTGAAATTCAAGGGGCTCTTCAAGTTAAAGAAAAAGTAAGGGATGGGTTGTTTATTTTTTTAATGCCTACTTCTCTTAAAGAATTAGAAAATAGACTTAGATCTAGGGGTAGTGAGACAGAGGATATTATTATGGAGCGCTTGGATAAGGCAAAAAGAGAGCTACCTTTAAGAGAGCAATACAATTATGTTGTTATTAATGATGAAGTTGATAAAGTTTGTAGTCAAATAATTGATATTATTAATTTGGAAAAGACTTTAAGGAGGGAATTATAATGTTATATCCATCAATAGATGAATTATTAAAAAAAGTAGATTCAAAGTATAGGTTAGTAAAAATTGCAACACAAAGATGTAGAGAAATTGAAGCTAAGGATAATTTATATTTAGATAGTTATGTATCTAAAAAAAATATTGGAAAAGCTTTAGAAGAAATTAATGAAGGATTAATTACATTTGAAGAAGAGTAATTACTCTTTTTTTATTACTAATGGAGGTGTATATGGAAAAAGAACTTTTAAAAAAATTTATTAGTGATATTTCTTTAAATGATAGTTTAGAAGTGCTAGATGCGTTTACATTTGATCAAGTTGCATTTAGAGGAGAAAATGAACTTGTTTTTTCTATAATTTCTACTAAATTTTTAAATCCTAGTATTGTAGATGAATTCATTGATAAAAGTAGACAGTTTTTTAATGACTTTAATTTGTCATATGAATTTTGTATTGAAGAAGAAATCAATAATGATATAATTATTAAATATTTTAGCTATTATGTAAATAAATTCAATTTTTCAAGTCCTATTCAAAATATTTTAATGAATCGTAAACTTGTACATATTGATGAAGTAGGTGAAGTTAGACTTGAAGTTTATAACAAATATGAATTTGAGCTAGTAAATGATAGTTTGCATTCTGTAGCTTCAATACTTAACACTTTGGGGTTGGAAGTTGATTTTGGATGTATTGAGATTGAACATGAAATGGATATGGAATCTGAATTAAATGAAATAGTAAAACAAGCATACGAAGAGAATAAAGAACGTGTTGTTAGTGTAGATGAGGTACAGAATATAGTAGATAATAACAATATTATTTATGGTAAAAAAATAGGAAAAGTTACTCATCAAATTTCAATGATTGAACCTAATATGAACAATGTATGTATTGAAGGAGAGGTTTTTAATGTAGATACTTTTAAAACTAAAAATAATAAATATATTATTACAATATATGTTACTGATTACACTGAAAGTATTATGGCAAAAATTTTTCTTGATGAAAAAGCAAAGGAATTAAATGACATTACTTCACTTAAAGGCAAATATATTAAAATTTTTGGACATATGACTTTTGATTCATTTGCAAGATGTGATATTATGCGAACGGTCTCTATTAGTTTGGAAAAAAAGCGTGAGGTTTATGATAGTGCGAAAGAAAAACGTGCGGAACTTCATATTCATACCAATATGAGTGCGGTAGATTCAGTTATTGATACTTCATCACTTATTTCATATGCTGAAAGTAATGGGTATAAGGCAATAGGAGTAGTTGATCATAATTCAGTTCAAGCTTTTCCAGCATTATATAATGCTACTAAAGATAGTGATTTAAAGGTTATTTACGGTGTAGAATTTAATGTGGTTGATGATAATTTAAATATTATTTTTAATAACAATGATAGCAAGGTTTTAAATTACGATGATACGTATGTTGTTTTTGATTTTGAAACTACTGGTCTTAATGCATATGGAAATGATCGAATTGTTGAAGTTGGTGCTGCAAAAATTAAAAATGGTGAAATAATTGATACATTTGATAAGCTTTGTAATCCCGGAGTTGAATTAAGTGAAAAAATAACAGAAATCACTGGAATAAAAAATAGTATGTTAATTGGAAAACCAAGCGAGGAAGTTGTTTTAAGTGAGTTTAAAGAATGGGTTGAAGATTTTGCTCTTGTTGCCCATAATGCAAATTTTGATTACGGATTTTTAAAATCTGCTTATAAAAGATTTAATTTTGGAGAAGTTTCCAATGTAATAATAGATACATTAGAACTCTCAAGAGTGCTTAACCCTCAATGGGGACGTCATGGACTTGCTGCTCTTGTAAAACGATATAAGATAAAGTTAGAAAATCACCACCGTGCATGCGATGATGCTGTAGCTACTGCTCATGTATTTAAAAATCAGTTAAACGAATTAAAAGAAAAGGAATTAGAATACGTTAGTGATATTAATCATTTAGTTGATAGTGATGAGGTATATAAATATGGTAAGGTAAGTCACGTAACATGTCTTGTACAAAATAATGTGGGACTTAAAAATTTGTTTATACTTGTTTCTCTTGCATGTACTAAATATTTTCACAAAGAACCAAGAATTCTTAAATCTGATTTAGTTAAATATCATGATGGTTTATTATTTGGTAGTTCATGTGTAAATGGTGAAATATTTAAAAATGCAGAGAAACTTAATGAGGTTGAGCTTGGACAAATGATGGAGTTTTATGATTATATCGAGGTTCAACCACCACTTGTTTATGAACATTTAGTTCAAAGTGAAGAGGTTGATTCAATAAATATAATTATGAGAAATATTAAAAAGATTGTAAATGTTGGTTTTGAAAATAATAAAACCGTTATTGCCAGTGGAGATGTACACCACTTATTAAAACGTGATAAAATTTTACGAGAAATTATTATTAATAATCCTGCTCCAGGAGGAGGATATCATAAGCTTAAAAGTAACCGCATTAATTCTATTCCTTCTCAACATTTTAGAACAACAAATGAAATGTTATCAGAATTTGATTTTTTAAGTGAGGAAGTTGCGAGAAAAATTGTTATTGAAAATCCAAACAATATAGTAGCTTCTATTGGAGAAGTAGAAGTGATAAAAGATAAGTTATTTACTCCAAAACTAGAAAATAGTGATGTTAAAACACGCGAAATGGTCTATTCTAAGGCTAAAAATGTCTATGGTGATAAATTACCTGATATTGTTGAAAAACGTATAGAAAAAGAACTTACAAGTATTATTGGACATGGATATGATGTTATTTATTTAATTAGTTCACAATTGGTTACAAAATCATTAAATGATGGTTATTTGGTTGGAAGTCGTGGTAGTGTTGGAAGTAGTTTTGTTGCAACAATGATGGATATAACTGAAGTTAATCCACTCGCTCCACATTATATTTGTCCTAATTGTAAATACAGTGAATTTATAGACGATGAAGCTTATGCTTGTGGTTTTGATCTACCCAAAAAGTTATGCCCTAAATGTGGGAAAGTTTTGATTGGTGAAGGACATGATATTCCTTTTGAGACTTTTCTTGGTTTTGAAGGAGATAAAGTTCCTGATATAGATTTAAACTTTTCAGGTGAATATCAGTCTTTTGCTCATGACTATACAAAAGTCTTATTTGGCGAAGAATATGTATATAGAGCAGGCACGATTTCTACAATTGCTGAAAAAACTGCATTTGGATATGTAAAAGGGTTTGAAAGTGAAAGTGATAGGTTATTTAGTAATGCTGAAATTACTAGACTTGCAAGTTGTTGTCAGGGAGTTAAACGTGGAACAGGTCAACATCCTGGTGGAATTATTGTGGTACCTTCAGATATGTCTATTTTTGATTTTACTCCAGTTCAATATCCAGCTGATGATATTACATCTTCATGGAAAACAACACATTTTGACTTCCATGCTATTCATGATAATGTTTTAAAGCTTGATATACTAGGGCACGATGATCCTACTATTTTACATATGTTAAATCATATAAGTGGTATTGATAGTAAGAATGTAGAATTTTCAAGGGAAGAGGTAATCAGCATATTTTCCTCACCAGCTTCTTTGGGAATTAGTCCACAAGAAATTAGTTTAAAAAATGGAAACAAATATATTTTGTTTGCAACTGGAACATTAGGAATACCCGAATTTGGAACGAGGTTTGTAATTGAAATGTTAAAGGATACTCAGCCTAAAACTTTCGCAGAACTTGTAAAAATCTCTGGATTATCTCATGGTACAGATGTGTGGCTTAATAATGGTCAGTATCTAATCAGAAATAAAATATGTGAGTTTAAAGATGTTATTGGTTGTCGTGAGGATATTATGGTATACTTATTGCATAGAGGACTTGAACCTAAGGATGCATTTAAAATTATGGAATATGTAAGAAAAGGTAAGGGGTTAACAGAAGAATATATTAAAATTATGAAAGACAATGATGTTCCTAGTTGGTATATTGATTCTTGTAATAAAATAAAATATATGTTTCCAAAAGCTCATGC
>JBKEBI010000044.1:0-15141 GCA_047973085.1 Bacilli bacterium
CTATCTTGAGTTGAAACAATTACCTTTTCTTCATTGTTAATAAATAATGGAACCCTAATAACTAGCCCTGTTTCACAAACTGCTTCCTTAGTTGCATTTGCAGCTGTATTTCCCTTTTCACCAGGTGGAGTATCCGTAATTGTTAAAACAACTTTATCAGGTAGTTGTACTCCTATTATTTCATTTTCAAATTGAACCACGTCAACAGTAGATCCTTCTATTAAAAATTTCCCTTCATATTCTAAACTAGATGATGGAATTGCAACTTGATCATATGTTACCATATCCATAAATTGATAATCACTTCCATCTAAATACAAAAATTGCATTTGTTTTTTCTCAATATGAGCTTTCTTTACTTTAATTCCTGAATTAAAAGTATGATCTATAACTGCTCCACTTCTAATATTGCGTAATTTTGTTCTAACAAATGCACTACCTTTACCAGGTTTAACATGTTGAAATTCAATTACTGAATAAATATTTCCTTCAAATTCTATTGTAACTCCTGTTTTAAAATCATTTACGTTTATCATTTATTTCTCCTTAAATACTAATTAATTTCTTATCTGATTTATTTAAAATTTCACAGCCATTTTCTGTAACAACAACATCATCTTCAATTCTTACACCACCTAGCTCTGGAATATAAATTCCTGGCTCTATTGTAATTACATTTCCAGCCTTTAAAACCTGTGTACCATTTTTAGAAACTCTAATCGCTTCATGTACATCAATACCAAGTCCATGTCCTGTTCCATGACCAAAATATTCACCATATCCTGCTTCTTCAATTATACTACGAGCAGCGTAATCAACATCCTTAGCAAGAGCTCCTTCTTTAACTGCAGCAATTCCTGCAAGCTGTGCTTTCAAAACTACATTATAAATTTCTTCAAGTTTCTCATCTACTTTACCTACTGCAAAAGTTCTTGTCATATCAGATGCATAATTTTCGAAATAACATCCAAAGTCCACTGTTACAAGTTCTCCTTTAACAAGAGTTTTTTCACTTGGAACTCCATGCGGAATTGCACCAGCTTTTCCACTTACAAGTATTGTTTCAAAGCTTGGAGACTGCGCCCCAAGGTCAACCATCTTTCTTTCTAGAAGCTTAGCTAACTCAATTTCACTAATTCCAGGTTTTGCAATTTCTAATAAGTATGAATAAGCTTGATCTGTTATCTCACAAGCCTTTCTCATTTTAGCCACTTCCGCTTCGGTTTTTACATTTCTACATTCATCAAAAAGAGAGCCAAAAGATTTTAATACAAAATTATATTTTGATTCTAAAATCAGTGCTTCACTATAGTACATATTAGGATCAATATGTAATGTTTTTATATTATGTTCAACAGCCAAATCTTTTATTACATCAAACATAGCTTGCCCAGATTCTTGAATAATAATCTCATACCCTTTATTTAAATTATCTAAAGAACTTTGATATCTAAAATCTGTTATAAAATATGCAAAACTCTGTGAAACTAAAATGCTACTACTACTTCCAGAGAAGTTAGTGGCATAAAACAAGTTCATACCAACTTTATTATTTTCATAGCTATTTAAAAAAACTATGTCAATATTATTTTCTTTCATTTCTTTTCTAATTCTATCTAACATAGAGCACCTCCATTCTTATACATTATATCATTTTTTGGTTATAAATAATATAGAATTTTTAAAAATATTATAGTATAATAAACAATGAGGTGATAAAATGAGTAGAGATTTAATTTTACTAACTGCATGGATGATAGTTGTATCCATATTCTTTAGCAGATATGCCAAAAATAGAAAGATGAAAAAAGATCATGTTACATATGTTAATGCAGATGACTTTAGTAAATTAAAAAATAAAAATCAATTGATAGACGTACGAAGTCAAGAGGAATATAAAAAAGAACATATTACAGGAGCAAGAAACATTCCCATTGCACAATTAAAAAATGGTGCAGAACGCAAATTATTTAAAAATAAGCCTGTATATTTATATTGCTCTTCAGGAAAAATTGCAAACAATGCTGCAAGAGTTTTAGTTAAGCAAGAATATTCTGATATAATTGTTATGAAAGATAAGATGGAAAACTATCCAGGAAAAAAGCAAAGCTCATAATTAAAGTAGGATAAAAAAACTCATACTAGTTAATTACTAATAAGAGTTAAAATTATCCTACTTTTCTTTTCTACACTCAGCGCATAAGCCATATACTTCTAAGTTATGTCCTGTAACTTCAAACTGGTCAAATTTATCATTATAAAAGTCATTTGTGCAATAATCATCAATGTCAAACATTTCTGCACACTTTAAGCAAATAAAATGATGATGATCTTCAAAGGTCTTACTTATCACATAAAATGACTCATGATTAATAACTTTCTCATGAATTATATTTAAATCACAAAATATATTAAGATTTTTATAGATTGTGTCAAAACTTGCATTATAATTATAAATATTATTAAGCATTTCCTTTATTATTTTAGCTGACAATAGACTATGTTCATTTTCACAAAAGATATCTACTAAACATTTACGAAAATTAGTAATTTTGTATTTATTTGTAACTAATAGCTCTAATACATCTTCATTTAACATTATTCCACCTCTTTAAAATATTATAACTTATTTTATATTATATTTTCAAGTAATAAATACCATTTACATTACTATAAATTACAATTTTTATTGCATATTAAATAAAAAATGCTATAATTATTATAAGGCGCAAGTTATAACTTGTATGTTTGAGAGGATGGTAAATATGAATAATGAAATTATTAAGGGTGAAATAGTTTACGTAAGACAAGATGAATACTTAGTTGATATTTTTACAGGTACAGATGCTTCACTACCCTTTTCTGAATCTATCGCTGATCATCAAGTAGGAGATGAAGTAGAACTTCTAGTTATTGATGTTGTAAAAGGTGAAAAGATTGTATCGGAAAAAAAAGTTGAAGGATTAAAAGCAAGACTTGTAATGAGAGAAAAGATCGGTTCTGATGAACTAGTGAAAGGAACAATAACTGGATTTAATCGTGGACAATTCTTCGTTAGCCTAGAAGGGAATGCTGAAGGAATTTGTTATGTTAAAAATCTAGAACCTTTCTACATCGATAATGGCGAAGAGTTTATTGGAAAAGAGTATGACTTTAATATCATTGGTATTAAAAACGGTAGAAATGTCATGTATGAATTATCGCGCGAAAAACAAGTTAAAATCGAAAAAGAGAAACAAAGAGAAGCTTTTGCAAGCAAATTTGTTGAGGGTAACGTATTAAATGGAACAGTTAAAAAACATTTAAAAAGCGGAATTATTGTTGATTGTGATGGAGATAATTGTTTTATTCCAAAGAGTGAAATATCTTATGTTCAGACAAATGAGCTTCCTAAAATAGATGAGTATGTTGAATTTAAGATTATCAGATCTGAACCAGAAAGATTAAATGCTGTGGGTTCAATCAAAGAACTTCAAACTGATCCATGGGAACAAATAAAAAATTACAATACAGAGGATGTATATACTGCTCCAATTGTTAGAATAGAAGATTATGGAATATTTGTTGAATTAGGAGAAAATTTAACTGGTCTTATTCATATAAGTGAATTGAGTCATGATTATGTTGATGATACAAGCACTTATGAAATCGGGACAAAGCAAGAATTCAAGGTATTATCTATCAATGATGATACACAAAAGGTAAAATTGTCAACTAAGGCAATTTATCCGAGTAAGTATGAATTAGCAAAAAATGAATTTATTATTGGACAACATTTAGTTCTACCTGTTAGCAAATTTTATAGAAGTGGAATATTTGTAAAACTGATGGAAAACTATGATGTATTTGTTAAAAATGAAGAGATTCATAATCATACTCAGGTAAGACCATCATTAAAAGTAGGTTCTAAATTAGACTTTGTTATTCTTGAATTAAACGATGAGAAAGAAGAAATCATTCTTAGCAACCAAGCGTATGTTGAGAAAGAAACTGAAATTTTTGAAACTGCATTATCAAATTAATAAAAAAGCAAAATCATAATTTGTGATTTTGCTTTTTCTATACTTAAATTTTTACAACAGGAATAGCCTCTTCTCCTCTTAAGTCTACAGATATATTCTCAATAATAACCTCTTTTTTAGGAGTTCCATTTCCTGTACCATATTCATCAAACAAATCAAGAACTTCTAAACCATCTATTGCCCTACCAAATACTGCATAATCTCCATCTAGATGTGGTGTATTCTCAAGTGTTATATAAAACTGGCTTCCTGCACTATTTCTTGCCATACTTCTAGCCCATGCAATAGCTCCTCTTTTATGACTGTGAGGGTTATTGAATCCATTAGAAGCAAATTCACCATCAATACTATAACCAGGACCTCCCATACCACTTCCTTGTGGACAACCACCTTGAGCAACAAATCCAGTAATAATGCGATGCATTTTTAATCCATCATAAAAACCTTCATTTACTAAACTAATAAAATTATTAGTTGAGTTTGGAACATCTCTAAATAGTTCAAATTTCATTTCACCAATACTAAATTTAATTGTTACAACTGGATTATTCATAATCCCTCCTTATAATATTTTTTCAATGATAATAAATAAATTTAAAAAAAGCACAACAGTAATGACAATAATAAACATTTTTTTAATAACATTAGAAGTAATTTTTAATGAAATTTCTTTACCAATAATTCCTCCCAAAAATGAAGTTAATATAATATATAATAAAGTTGTACTTTCTATAGAACTAAAAATATCCGTTTTAATCATTAGTAATGCACTTGCAGTTTGTGAGATGAAAATCATTACAAGAGAATTAATAACAATACTTTTTTTATCCATTTTAAATAATATATCTAAGATAATAACATTAATTACTCCACCACCGATACCTACAAATACAGAAAGCATTCCAACACCTATACCAACTAAAATCATAATTAATCTAGAACTAAAATCCTTATGTACCTTTATAGGCTTAATTGAAGCATATAAAACAAATGACAAAGTTACGATTAAAAGTATTGATTGAATTACAATAAAAGTATTATCGCTAAACAATTTTAAAACTTCTTGAAAAATGATATTTCCTAATACTCCACCTACAAATGAACCAATCGATAAAAACCCAATTACTTTTAAATTAACACTCTCTTTTCTATAATAGGCCTTTATAATAGAATACAGTGTTGATGAAATAATTGCAATGCATGCATAAAAATTTACAACAATTGCAGACATATCTGTTGTGGAAAGAATTGGTCTAATAATAATTCCTCCACCTATCCCAGTTATAGCAGCAATTATTGCTGCTATAAAAATAATTATATAAATCATAAATACTTAAAAGCCTAAATAAATTACGCTTTATTATTACTTCCAAATAATCTAATTTTTTCTACACAAACATCAATACATCCTTGCATACCAGGGCCAATATATTTTCTTGGATCATATACTTTAGAATCATTATTTAAAACTTCACGTACTATTTTTGTAAACTCAATTTGTAATTCAGTGTTCACATTTATTTTAGCAGTTCACAAAGAAATTGCCTTTTGAATTTGGTGATCAAAAATACCACTACCTCCATGTAAAACAAGACCAATTTTAGTAGCTTTTGAAATTTCATCCATCTCATCAAAACCTAACTTTGGCTCTCCTTTATATGGACCATGCACGCTCCCAAGAGCAGGAGCTAGCATATCAATACCAGTTTCTTTTACAAGTTTTACACACTCATCTTTATCAGCATATAAAATTCCACCAATAATACCATCTTCTTCTCCTCCAACATGACCTAGTTCAGCCTCAACACTTACGTCAAACTGCTTAGCATAATCTACTACTTCTTTTGTAATACGAATATTTTCTAATAGCTCATGTTTTGAAGCATCAATCATAACAGATGTAAAACCAGCATCTATAGCATTCTTACATGATTCAAAAGAACTACCATGATCTAAATGTAGAGCAACAGGTACTGAAATTTTCATCGATTTTACAAGACCATTAACCATACCACTAACAGCATCAAATCCCCCCATATATTTAGCAGCACCTTCACTTACTCCTAATATAACAGGTGACTTTTCATTTTCACAAGCAGTTAAAATAGCTTTAGTCCATTCTAAATTATTAATATTAAAATTTGCTACAGCATACTTATTTGCTAAAGCATTCTTTAGCATTTCTTTTGCATTAACTAACATATAATCCTCCTATAATTCTTCTTTTTCTTCATATCCAATAAGTGTTTTAATATTCTTTTTTTCTGTTTCTATTTCTTCTTCATCTGATACTACTAAAACATCAAGTGAATCATAATCTTCTTCCCCATCATCTTCAGATAAATCCTCATCATCAAATAAATCAAAATCTGTAGAAATAGTATTTACCACTTCAAATGGATAATCTACTCTAAGTCCCCATTTACCATCAGGCAAAATTACAAACCTTCCATCTACTGTTAAGTGCGTATAAAATTGTCCTATTTTTGTTTCTTTTTCCTCTTCAGTAAATTCTTTAATATCGGCAACCTTATTAAATAAAGTATAAATATCAATCGATCCTTTACTTGAATTTAAAATTTGTTCTGCTATTTCTAATGTTGACTGGCTTTTGTTCATATTTTTCTCCTACATTTCTTCTGGAATTTCAATTCCAAGTATTTTTGTGCCTTCTTCTAGTACTGTTAGTACTGATTTACATACAACTAAATTTAAATATTTCTCATTTTTATCTTCTACAAATATCTTAGTACTAGCATAATATTTATTAAATTCAGAAGCAAGTTCTAAAACATATTTTGCTAACTGACTAGGATCATATTTATCGATAGTGTAATCTAAAATCTCTTCAAAACTCATCAGTGTTGAAACTATCTTCCATAACTCAGAAGAAATTTGATCATATTTTAAATCTATATTTGTCATAACTTCAAAGTCTTTTAATAAAGATTTGATTCTCACTCCAGTATATTGAATATATGGTCCAGTCTCTCCCTCAAATGAAAGTGTTTTTTCCCATGAAAACGAATAATCTTTTTTTCTATTTATAAATAACTCTTGAAAAACGATTGCACCGATTCCTATTTGTTTACTAACTTGATTAAAATCTTTAATATTAGATTTTTTCTCTATTAAAATTTCATTTGACTTAGCAATAGCTTTATTTAATACATCCTCTAAAAATAATACACGACCTGCTCTAGTAGACAAACTTCCCTCTTCAAGAGATACAGTACCGAATGGAATATGAACACAATCCTTTACCCATTTATGTCCCATTAACTCATGGATCTTCATCCATTGATTAAAATGCAGTTCTTGTTGATACCCAACTACATATATATTCTTATAAAAATTATAATGTTCATGACGATATTGCGCTGCAGCAAGATCACGAGTAATATACATTGTTGACCCATCACGTTTTGTTACCAAAGCATTTGGCATCCCATATTCCTCAAGTTTTACAATACCTGCTCCATCATCTTCTATCAAAACTTTTTTTTCTTTCATTTCTTCAATAATAGCAGGCATTTTATCTGAATAAAAACTTTCTCCTGCATAAGAATCAAATTTAATATTAAACATATCATATACACGATTAAACTCTATTAAACTGATTTCTCTAATCCATTCCCATAGTTCATACGCCTCTTCGTTATTATTCTCTAATTTAGTAAACCAACTACGAGCTTCATCTTCCAACTCAGGATGATTTTCTGCTTCATCATGAAACTTAATATATAACTTAAGTAATTCAGGAATAGGATTTTTAGCTATGACATCCTTATCTCCCCAATTATTAATTGCAACAATCAGCTTACCAAATTGTGTTCCATAATCTCCTATATGATTAATTCCCACAGTATCATATCCTCGTTTTTTAAAAACATTATAAAGTGCAGCTCCAATTAAAGTTGTACGAATGTGCCCAATGTGAAATGGTTTAGCAATATTAGGTGATGAATACTCAACAATAACTGTTTTATTCTCATTTCCAATACCATTAGCATAATTATACCCTTGATCTATAATTTTTGAAAATAAACTAGATGTGAATAACTCCTTATTCAAAAATATATTTACATACCCATTTACAACTTCTACTTTATCAACCACATCACTTTCAAATTTTTCTGCAATCTCACTTGCAATAACTACGGGAGCTTTTTTTAAAATCTTAGAAAGCATAAAAACAGGAATAGCAAAATCTCCCATTTCAATAGACTTTGGCTTTTCTATAACAATATTTGCTTCTATATCGTATAAATCTTTTATTATTTCTTCAAAACTAGTCTTAATACTATTTTTTATTTCATATACCATAAATTCCTCCTAAATAATACTTAGTGATACATATACTTCTTGATCAAGAACGTATTTAAAATCTAAATGCAAAATTTCATTTTCATACTTTAAATCAAACTCAATTATTTCAAAAGGCAAATTGCTATTCACTTCTAAAAGCTTTACATATCCGATACTTTTTTCAAAATCAAATAGCATTTCCATTTCATTATTTTTCCGTAGTAAATATTGATTTGATAAATCAATTGTATTATCAAAGTCATCTATAAAAAACCTAAGTTGATTTTTTATATTTAAAACTTCAACCTTTCTAACTGAATATGGAACATGTGATGATTCAAAATGGTATTTTTTATATATTTTATTTTCCATAACACACCTCCATATACTACACTATATTATATCAAAAAATAAGGGATTTTTAAAGTATTATTATAGAATACTTTTTATAAAAAGAGAACTATCATAAGATAATTCTCTTCTATTTATAGCTTTACTTGCTCTCTTTACTTTTATAGTTTCCACATGCCTTATTGCTACATCCTTCACATTCAGGTATACTATCAAAAGCTTCCTCTGGAATTGGCGTGTTATGATTTTCTTTCCATAAGAAAATAAATCCAACAATTAGAACAATTAAAATTACAATCAACACTAAAACTCTCATTTTACTTCCTTTTCTATTTTACTTCTACCAACCAGTCTAAATACTTATCATTTTTCCCATATTGAATATCAATAAGTAAATTGTAAAGTTTAGTTACATACTCTCCAACTTCATCATCTGATGAAAAGCGATTTTCCTTACCATTATGCTCTATAACAGAAATTGGTGTAATAACTGCTGCAGTACCACATGCCCCTACTTCAATAAATTCATTTACATTATCTATTTTACAATCTCTCTCAAGCACTGTAAGTCCTAATTCTTTTTCAGCAAGTTCCATTAAAGAACGCTTAGTAATACTATTTAAAATTGAAGGAGATGTTGGAGTTACAAACTCATTATTTTTTGTTATTCCAAAAAAGTTTGCTGCTCCTACTTCTTCAATATTTTCATGATTTATTGGATCTAAGTATATACAATCAGCATATCCACGCTGAACAGCTTCATCATGCGGAAGAAGACTTGCTGCATAATTTCCACCTACTTTGGCCTTACCTGTTCCATATCTTGCCGCTCTATCATATTTAGTTGTGCAGAATTTTACAGGCTTAAAACCATCTGCAAAATATGCTCCCACAGGTGCAACAAATATTACAAATAAATATTCTGGTGCAGGTTTTACTCCTAAGTTTTCTCCTACACCTATGACAAATGGTCTAAGATACAAAGAACTACCAGTTCCATATGATGGTACAACATCAACATTTGCTTTTACAACATCTATACATCCTTTTATAAAAAGTTCTTCTGGAACTTCAGGCATATATAACCTTGCACAACTTTCAGCCATTCTTTGAGCATTGAGTTCAGGCCTGAAAAGTGAAACTTTTCCCGAAGGTGAAGCAAATGCTTTCAAACCTTCAAAACATTGTTGACCATAATGTAGTGCTGTACTTGATTCATCAATGTGTAAAATTGAATCCTCACTAAGCATTCCACTATCCCATTTACCGTCTTTGTAATGAGCTATAAAACGATATTTTTGCTTGCTATATTTAAAACCTTTAACTGCCATAATAGTCCTACCCTTCTAATAAATCAAATTGTTTTTCAAATTCTTCGACAATACTGTTAGATTCTACAACCTCAACAGCCTTATTAATATAAACATGCATCTCTACATCATCTAAAATATAATCGCATGCATTTCTTAAATGTTTATATCCAATAGCAGTACCATCTCCTAATTTTTTAGTAGATTTTTGAATATCAATTGCTTGTCCTGCAGTAAGTAACTCCATTCCTACAACCTTTTGAGCATTTTTTAAGATATTTCTAGCTTTTCTAGCACCTATAGTTCCCATTGAAACATGATCTTCTTGATTAGCACTTGATGGAATACTATCTACACTTGCTGGATGAGCTAGAGACTTATTTTCTGAAACCAAACTAGCAGCACTATATTGTAAAATCATAAATCCTGAATGAAGTCCACCATTTTCAGTTAAAAATGCTGGCAATCCACTTAAAGCTGGATTTACAAGCCTTTCTATACGTCTTTCACTTACATTTGCTATCTCAGCAATTGCAACAGCCATAGTATCAAAAGCAATAGCCATAATTTGACCATGGAAATTACCTCCAGAAATTGCAATGTCATCTTCTGGGAAAATTACTGGATTATCTGTAACAGAATTCATTTCTATATTAACTTTTTCAAGTACATATGCTAGAGCATCTTTACTTCCACCATGAATTTGTGGAGTACATCTTAAAGAATAAGCATCCTGCACTCTTACTTCACCTTGCTTTGTAACTCTTTCACTATTATTTAAAATTTTTCTTAAATTTGCAGCTGTATTAATTTGACCCTTATGTGCTCTAACTTCATGAAGTTGTGGACGAAGTGCATCTGTAATTCCATTTAACGCCTCAAAAGTCATACCAGTTACTATATCTGCCATCTTCATTAAATTGATAGCATCGTATAAAGTAATTGCTCCAATCGATGTCATAGCTTGTGTTCCATTTATCAATGCAAGCCCTTCTTTTGAAGTTAATCTAATAGTAGAAAGTCCTGCTTCTTTCATAGCTTCTGCTCCTGGTAAAACACTTCCATTATATGAAGCACTACCATACCCAAGCATTACAAGTGCTACATGTGATAATGGTGCAAGATCTCCACTCGCTCCTAAGCTTCCTTGTTCTGGTACTTGAGGAATTACATTTGCATTAATCATCTCAACTAGTTTTTCCACTGTTGAAAGTCTAATTCCCGAATGCCCTTTGACAAGCGCATTTACACGAAGAACCATAATTCCTTTTGAATATTCATCATCAAGCATTGCTCCAACTCCACACGAATGTGAAATAATTAAATTAGTTTGTAAATCTTCAGCATCTTCCTTAGAAATAAAAACATCACTAAATTTACCAAACCCCGTAGTCAATCCATAAACAACTTTTTCTTCATTTACTAATTTTTCTACATATTCTCTTGTCTTAACAACTTTCTTTGCAGCATCAGGACAAATTTCAACTTTATAATCATGCCTTACCACATTAATAAAATCTTGTAATGTTAAATCATTTCCATTTAAAACAACTTTTTTCATATATACCTCCAATAAATATCATCTAAATAGATTATACTATTTTTATAGAATAAATACAATAAAATCAGACTAAAACTCTCTATTAATAACCCTAGTTTTTAATAAAACAAAATAAAAAGTAGGCTATTTACAAACCTACTTTAAAACAAATATATATTATTTATCTAGCCTCTTCATTTGCACGTGTTTCTCGCACAACAACAACTTTAATAGTACCCGGATACTGTAAATTATCTTCAATGCTTGATTTAATATCCTTAGCAAGTAAATAAGTTTTAGCATCATCAACCTCATCTGGATTAACAACAATTCTTACCTCTCTACCAGCTTGAAGAGCATACGCAGACTCAACACCATCAAACGAATTAGTCAAATCTTCTAATTGTTCTAAACGCTTAATATAATTTTCTAAAGAATCACTTCTCGCACCTGGTCTAGCTGCACTAAGAGCATCTGCTGCTGCAACTAAAACTGAAATTACATTATCTGGCTCAACATTACCATGATGTGAAGCAATTGCATTTAGTACTACACTATCTTCCTTATATCGTCTAGCAAATTCAATACCTAACTCTACATGGCTACCTTCTGCCTCGTGATCAATGGCTTTACCAATGTCATGAAGTAAACCGGCACGCTTAGCTAAAACCTGATCCTCGCCAATCTCTGCTGCAAGCAGTCCACTTAAGAACGCTACTTCTTTTGAATGTTGTAAAACACTTTGCCCATAACTAGTTCTAAAGTGTAAACACCCTAAAAGCCTAGTTATTTCTGGATGAATCTTTCCAATTCCAAGCTCAAATACTGTTTCTTCTCCCATATTCATAATGAAAGACTCCATTTCTTTTTGAACAGACTTTACAACTTCTTCAATTCTTGTAGGATTGATTCTTCCTTCTTTAATTAACTTTTCTAAAGCTAACCTAGCCGTTTCTCTTCTAATTGGATCATATCCACTCAAAACTACTGCATCTGGAGTATCATCAATAATCAAGTCAACTCCTGTTAATGCCTCAAAAGTACGAATGTTTCGCCCTTCACGACCAATTATTCTTCCTTTAACATCTTCATTCGGTATTCCAACTGTAGTAACTGTTACCTCATTTGTAACATCACTTGCATATCTTTGAATTGAATTTGCCAATAACATTTGCGCTTTTTTATCAGCCTTACGTTTAGCATTCTCTTCTTCCTCTTTCATATATGCCACAATTTCACTACTCATATTATCCTTTACACTACTCATAACTTGCTCTTTTGCTTCCTCTATTGAAAGCTTAGCAATATTAAGTAATAATTCTTCTTGCTCTAATATCTTCTTTTCAACCTTTTTCTCTGCTTCAATTATTCTTTGCTGATTTTGTTTAATCTCATCTTCTTTTTTCTCAATCATATTTTCTCTATTATGCAAATTTTCCTCACGTTTAGAAATTATCTCCTCACGTTTTAAATGCTTTTCTTCTAAAACTAAATATTCTTGTTTCTTTTCTTTAATTTCTTTTTCTGATTGAATTCTTAAACGATGTATTTCCTCTTTAGCTTCAACTAAAGTATTTTTCTTTTTTTTCTCAGCTTCAAGTTCTGCATTTGAAATAATTGTTTGCGCAGTAATTCCAGCTTTGCGCATTTTCCTATTTTCCAAAGCTTTAGCAACTAAAAATCCTACTAAAACAGAACAAATAATAATTAAAATCAGAGTAATAGGCTGTTCTATAATTACATCCATCTATTTCCTCCTGATTTAACTCTATAACTATTGTATTATTAATATGCTAGTATGTCAAGATATACATCATTATAGATGGAATAAAATTGAATTAACAACCACATAAAAAATATAACTTACCATACCTAATTATAATATAACCTAAATTTACATAAAATAAAATACTTGAAATATTAGTCTAATATGTTATAATAGTATAGTACTTTGGGTCTGTGGCCAAGTGGCTAAGGCATGGGACTGCAACTCCCTGATCATCGGTTCGAATCCGATCAGACCCTCCAATATAAAATTAACCAGGGTAACCTGGTTTTTTGATACTTTAAAATAATTTGAGTGAATGTAATTTGATTACACACAAACTAAACTATTATATCTCCTAATTTTTTATAAATATTAAAAAGAATTTGAAAATTAGTAATAAGTGGAACATTAACTAATGTTATTAAAAACCTACTATAAACATTAATGTTAGATAAATTACTAAAAATATTGTGTTCGAGATATTATACAATAAATTGGCACTAATTCCCATTCCCACTAATACAGTACTTTCTATTATAAATAGAGTTTTTAATGCAGTTTCATTTATTTTTTTTACTCTTGCCAATAAGGAACTTGCGCATATATTTCCAACTAATAATATTGTTATAGATAGACCATAAACACTTTCGGTAAATCCATATTTATCTACAACTAAAGCTGGAAACATAATTTCATTATTCGGTGCTATAAAGAAACTGAGTATCATTACAACAATTAATAAGCCAAAAACTCCTTTATGAGTTTTCAACTATTTATATACCTCTTTATAATCCTTTAATGATATTTTATTATTAATTTCTTCACTTGAACCATTTTCATATTTTATAAATAGCTCAAGAATTGCAGAAATAATAAATGAGAGAGCATTTATTAAAATTATTTCTTCAATTCCAAAACAAAGAATAATATCGCCCCTAAAGTAGGTGCTAATAAGCTTACTATATTATCTAGTACACCTTTATATCTGTTTATTTTCAATCTGTTATCATCAAAATATCACTTGGAAAGTTTAGGAATAAACTTTATATCTGTTTATTTTCAATCTGTTATCATCATTTGTAAAATAAAATTGCTAACATACTAAAAAGTATCCCGGATAAAAAGTCAGAAACTACTATTCCTTTTTTTAATTAATTTTCTCTACAAATATACCAGCATAAGGAGTTAATAACATTGCTGGGGTTTTAACAAGCATAAAAAATAATTCAACATCAATTAATGAGCTTGTAGTTGATAAAATATAATGGTAACGCAATAATAAAAATTCCATTACCTATAAAGGAAATTAATCTTCCTATAAATAAAAGTTTAAAGTTTTTACTTATCTGTAATAACATCACTCAATTTTAAATTTTTATAGTAGCTACTCCCATCATCTTCTCTACATAAAACCCCTTCATCACACAATGCCCTTCTAATAATTGCATGATCATCAAAAGTATGCCATACTTTAATAATTTCATTAACTTCTTTTTCAGTATAGTTCCTTTCAGCTTCAAATTTACTTACAATATATCTCAATGCAATTTTTCTCTTTAATTTTTTTTTGGTAACTTATTCAATCTCTCATTTTCAAGAAAGGGTTGAATTTCTAATAAAATCTCTTTTTCCATAAACTCTCCTATATCTGCAGCTTAATTCTTATCATACAATAACTAGTAAAAATAGTCAATTAGTTAATTAATAAAAAAGAAAGGCTTCATGTTGGTGTACAATACATGTGAGACCTAAATTAAATTAATTTATAAAATTATATAAAAAATGTGATATATCTGCTACAATGTAAGCGTCTAAAACATACACAAAGGAGATATATCACAT
>JBKEBI010000050.1:0-8158 GCA_047973085.1 Bacilli bacterium
CAAAAATAATTTTATAGCTAAATATCCTTCTTCTTCATCTTCTATGAAAGGATTCAATAAATAATCAATATTACCTAAATAAACAGGAAAAGTAGTAATTGAAGGAACATGCTTATAAAAAATTAGCAAATTATTTGTGGCCTCCCAAATATTAGAAGGTTTCTCCAATTCAAGAAATTCACACCCAGATTCAAATAGCTTTTCATAATTCGGTAAAATATAGCGTGGTCGATAAGGTGCATTTCCTTCATGTAAATCACAAAAAGCATTTGCATCAAAAAATTCAGCTGTCTTAGCAGACTTTTTAATTGGATCTATCATCGCCTCTGCTTCACGCGCAAGCGACAGTACCATTTGTTCATATGTTAATGTTTCATCTTTTATAATATCTAATACGCTCATAAGCTACCTTCTTTCTTTAACTGAGATAATAATCAACGCTGCAATTAGTCCTACAACAATACCAGAAATATGTCCCACAATGGAAATCCCTGGAAGAATAAATGTTAAAACTATATTTATCAACAACAAATTTATTAAAGCTCTTGAATTATAAATCGTAAACCCAACACTATCACTCTTATCAAGAGTAATACATGTCGTAACCATCGCATATAATATTCCACTAGCTCCTATTACTAATTGTGCAGAAAACATTTCTGTAAGAAACCCAGAAAGCATTGCACACCCTAAGTAATACAATAAATATTTATTTTTACCTAAATAATTTTCTAAAATTGGTCCCATATAAAATAGGAAATACATATTGAATAACAAATGCATAATTGAACCGTGAATAAATGCACTTGTCAAAAATGTAATATACTTGCTTGTAATGGGAGAGTTTATTCCAAATAAATAATATATTTGATTCACTTTACCTGAAAATGCAATACTTATAAATACCACAATATTAATAATTATTATTACGTTTGTAACCGACATTTTTAAATTTCTATTCATCTCAACACCTCAACTTTATTATATCATACAATGCTTAAAAAATCACTTTTAAAACCTTGCCAACTTAGAAGTTTTTTACTAATATTATTTATTTTATTTCTAATTATTGGTATAATAAATGTGAGGTGATAGCAATGAAAGACTTTAAATGCGCAAATGGTGGTTGACAAGCAAAAATAGGACCGGGAGTCCTTAGTGATTTATTAGAAGGAATTGAAGTGATTGAAGATGAAAACGTAATTCTTGATTTCACATCAAAAGACGATGCATCTGTTTATAAATTAGGTGATAACTACTTGTTTCAAACCCTTGATTTTTTCACACCAAATGTCGACGACCCTTATATTTTTGGACAAATCGTTGCAGCAAACTCACTTAGTGATATATATGCAATGGGAGCAAATCCTGTAACTTGCCAAAGTATCGTTGCTTTTCCAGAACATGAAGATATAAATGTTTTAAAAGAAATGACAAAAGGCTGCTCAAGCAAATTAAAAGAGGCAAATGTTAGCTTAACTGGCGGACACTCTATTTATGATGAAACAATTAAATACGGGTTAAGCGTTTTAGGTATTGGTGATAAAATTTGGAAAAACAATTCTATTAAAGAAAATGATATTTTAATATTAACAAAGCCAATTGGTACAGGTGTTATAATGGCAGCAAAGAATAGTTTTGATGTTAGTGATGATACTTTAGAAAAATGCTATAGAGCTATGACTACACTAAATAAATATGCTAAAGAAGTGATTGAAGATTATCCTATTAATAGTTGTACTGATATAACGGGATTTGGACTTTTGGGACACTTATTTGAAATGATTGATAAGACTAATTTCAGTGCAAAAATTAATGTTAGAGATATAAATATTTTAGATGATGCAATATATTTTTCTAAAAACTATGTTTATACAAGTTCTGCACAACAAAATAGAAAGTATCTAGATAAAAAAATAAAATTTATTGATATTGACAGCTCAATACAAGAAATTCTTTTTGATGCACAGACATCAGGTGGACTTTTATTCTCTGTTAATAAATCTGATGGATTTGAAATTATTGAAAAATTAAACAACGAAAATATTGAAGCAAGTATTATTGGAGAAATAGTAAAAAGTAATAAAAATATTATTGAGGTGTATAATGAAAATATTTAAACAACTACCAAATATAAATAGTTTAAAAGAACATGAGAAATTACAAAAATATAGAAATCAATATGAAAATATTATTTTTACAAATGTTCTAAGAACTAGTCTAGATCAATATAGAAATATCATAAAAGAAAATACACTTGAAGTATATGATGAAAAGTTTTTAATAAACATTATAGAAGATAACTTTAGAAAATCAAGGTATAACCTGCAGCGTGTAATTAATGCAACAGGTACAATCATCCACACTAACTTAGGACGTAGTTTATATTCAAAAAATGTTATTGATAATATTATAAATGTTGCAAAAAGTTACAATAACTTAGAATATGATATATCAAATAAATCAAGAGGTAGTAGGTACACTCATACTGTTGAAATAATTAAAGAATTAACTGGCTGTGAAGATGCAGTTGTAGTTAACAACAATGCTGCGGCAATTCTACTTACGCTAACATCACTGGCACGTGATGGAGAAGCAGTTGTTAGTCGTGGAGAATTAATTGAAATCGGAGGAAGTTTTAGAGTACCTGAGATTATGAAATATAGTAATACTACACTATGTGAAGTAGGGACAACAAATCGTACTCACCAACATGATTATGTCGATGCAATCAATGAAAACACTAAAGCTCTTGTAAAGATTCATACATCAAATTATAAGATTATGGGTTTTACTAGCGAAGTAGAAGTTGGTGAAATCGCACAAATTGCAAAGGAACATAATGTATTATCAATTGAAGATATTGGTAGTGGAAGTCTAGTAAACTTTTCAAAATATACAAATATAACAGAACCAACTATTCAAAACAGTATTAAAGCAGGAGTTGATATAGTTACTTTTAGTGGTGATAAACTTCTAGGGGGAGTTCAAGCAGGATTTATTGTAGGAAAGAAAAAATATATTGAACAAATAAAAAAGAATAATTTACTTAGAAGTTTGAGAGTTGATAAGCTTACCCTTGCTGCCATTGAAGCTTCTCTTCAAGAATATTTAGATGAAAGTCAAGCAATTAAAAATATTCCAACTCTAAGAATGATTACTGAAAATGTTGATGATGTGAAAAAACGTGGAGAAAAGCTGATTAGTATACTTGAAAAAAAAGATAATTTTAAACTTGAAAAATCAAAATGCATTATAGGGGGAGGAAGCCTTCCTTGCGTGGAATTAGATAGTTATAAAGTTGTTTTGGATTATGAATATGATTTAAATGCCCTTTATGAAAGGTTTCACCAAAATTATATTCCAATTATTCCAAAAATAGAAAATAATAAAATCATTATTGATATGAAAACAATTTTAGATGATGATTATGAAATCTTAAAGGAGTTTTTAAATGCGTAATTATATAATTGGAACAAGTGGTCATATTGATCATGGAAAAACAAGTATCGTAAAAGAATTAACTGGAATTGATACAGATCGCTTAAAAGAAGAAAAGGAAAAAGGAATTTCTATTGATATAGGATTTTCGTATGTTGATTTTGAAAATCATCGAATAGGTATAATCGATATCCCAGGGCATGAAAAGTTTATAAAAAATATGCTGGCTGGAGCTAGTGGTGTTGATATTTGCTTATTTATTGTTGCTGCTGATGATGGAATTATGCCACAAACAGTTGAACATTTTGATATTTTAAATTTATTGAACATTAAAGCAGGAATAATTGTTTTAAATAAATGCGATCGTGTTGAAAAAGATGTAATAGAAAAAAGAAAACAAGAGTTACGTGAATTTACAAAAAACAGTTTTTTAGAGAATGCTACTATAGTTGAAACTTCAATCTTTGATGAAAGTAGTATAAAAAGCTTAAAACTTGAAATTAAAAATACACTTGACATTATTGAAGAAAATAATAGTGATGAAAATATTTTTAGAATGCCAATTGATAGGTCATTTACCTTAAATGGCATTGGACATGTTATCACAGGTACTACCATGGGGAAAGATGTACAAGTAAAGGATAAACTTGAAATCTTACCACAAAAAACAATTGTGACTGTTAAAAATATTCAAAGTCATGGTGAAGATAAAGAAGTACTTGGTAGTAACAATCGTTGTGCTTTAAATATTACGTTTAATGAAAAGATAAAAATCGAGCGTGGAAATGTAATAGCAACACCGAATATGTTAAATACTACAAATATTATTGATGTAAAAATAAAATGTTTGAAAAATAGTGATAATGAAATCAAAAATGGTCAAAGGGTTAGGGTGTATCATTTAGCAAATGAAATTATGGCTCGTGTTAAACTGTTAAACTGTGATAAATTAGAACCAGGTGAAGAAGGTTTTGCCCAATTAATGCTTGAGAAAAAGATTATTGCCCTTGATCTTGATCTAGTCATTCTTAGAAACTATTCTCCTCTTGTTACAATTGGTGGAGGAACTATTTTAAATGTTCGCACCAAAAGTGAAAAACGCTATAATGAAGAGTATATAAACAAACTTAAAAATCAAAGTGAACATAGTGATGAGTCAAGACTAGAAGACATTATATACAATGAAAGTCATAAATTTTTGACTCTTAATGATTTAGAACCACTCCTTGCAAATATTGCAAATTATGAAGAACTAATCGATAAGAATATTAATAATATATATAAAATATTTAATGATTCAATTATTCATATAAAATATTATAATGAACTGAAAATCAAAATTACTAATTACTTGAAAAATTTTCATCAAGAAAATCCCTTTAAAACTGGTGAGAACATAGCGATAATTAGAAAGATATTTTTTGAAGGCGTTAAAAATAACCTTACTAATATTGTATTAAAGGATATGAATTTTAAAATCATGGATAATATTATTAGCTTAAGTGATTTTAGTGTACGCTTAAGTGATGAAGAAGAAATTGTTAAAACTCTAATCATCAAAAACTATCAACGTGAAGAATTTAGATTAAGTAAAGTAGATAATATTAAAGAAAAAATCAAAAATAAGGATGCTTTTGACAATGTTTTCTCGCTTTTAGTGAAGGACAAAACTCTTATTAGAATTGAAAATGATTTATTTATGCTAAATTCAACTCTTAATGAAATACTTGATTTTATAAAAACAAAAGATAAAATTGATTTAAATGACTTAAAAGAATTTACCGACACAGGAAGAAAAAATGTCATTGCACTACTTGAATACTGTGATAAAAATAAAATTACTAGAAGAGTAGAAAATTACAGGGAGGTAATTAAATGATTACATTAGATATGAGAAAAAAAGCTTGTCCACAACCAGTTATTGAAACTAAGCGTGCACTTGATGCAAATACTGACACTATTTGCACAATTGTAGATAATATTACTGCTGTAGAAAATATTACTAAAATGGCAAAAGATTTAAATTGTCAAATCGAAGTAACTAAGTCAAATGATACGTTATTTTACGTATATACTTCAAACACTGGGGATTTAAAAATAACTGAAATTAATTTTAAAAACGTTTTAGTTTTAAACAGTGAATTCATGGGTGAAAATCAAGAGCTTGGAGCTAGCTTGATGCAGGCATGTATTCATACTTTGTGTGATATTGACAATATACCCAAAACAATTGTTTTATATAATTCAGCTGTAAAACTTTTTGAAAACAACGAAAATATTTATAATGATTTTGAAAATCTTGAAAAAATGGGTGTAGAAATCATTTCATGTGGAGCTTGTATAAATTTCTATAATATTACCAAAAATGTTGGAAGAATAACAAATATGTATGAAATATTACAAATTTTATCTTCTGATGAAAAAATTATTTACGTATAACAATATATAAGTAGATAATAAAATTAGAATCTATTATTTATAAGATGCACCTTCATTATTTTGTATAGTGGGTGCTTTTTAATATATTAAAACACTCTAATAGTTATCCATTAGAGTGCCTTTCAAATTATTATATAAAATTACTTAATCTAAATTACTATCAAATTTTATCACTTCATCTGTTATAACATTTACAATTCTATATTATTCATAAACATAATTACAATGTCTCCATAAATGAAATCTGTATTATCTAATAAAATTTGTAAATACTTTATTTACTCTTTCAGGTTTTTCTATATTACTTTTATCAAGAACATTAAGCATCCAAGCCATATTCTTACCTAAAACTTCCATAATTTGTACCCCTTCAGCATCTTCCTTAACTTCACCAGGTGCTGTTCCATGTGCTACATTCCAATAATTTGAGGTAACAACAACCATTTCTGAATAATTTAAGAAATGATTCAATTCATTAAATGTTGTCATTCCTCCACTTCTTCTAACAGCTACTACACTTGCCCCTACTTTATGCCTCATTAAGCTTCCATTAACACCTAAAACATAAAATGCACGGTCAAGAAAAGATTTCATCGTTCCATTCACTCCTGAATAATAAACTGGTGAGCTAATAATAATTCCATCCGCTTCTATCATTTTTGGAATAATATCATTAACCTCATCTTTAATACTACATTTTCTATCTTGATTTTTTATACAATGCCCACAAGCAGCACATCCTCTAATATTTTTATTACCAATTTGAATAATTTCTGTTTCAATTTTTTGTTTGTTTAATTCATTACAGACAATATTTAAAGCTGTAAAGGTATTTCCATTCGATTTTGGACTTCCATTTAATATTAAAACTTTCATAAACTACCTCCTAGTTTTATTAAATTATAACATTTTATAATAGTGTTTTCAATAAAAAACATCCTACAATCACATCACTTTATCATATCCTAATAGTATATATAAGAATGAAAAGTGTAATATAAATTGAAGGATATTTTAGAATTAATTAGATATTAAAAAACTATTGATTATCCAATAAATCCCAAAATTTGATAACCATCAAAAGGATATTATATTACTAATCAATAGTATATAGTACTAGTCTTTTACTTATTTAAATATGCCACTAAATCATCGTATCCACCAATTAACTCATCATCAATAAAAATTTGTGGAACTGTCATCATTTTTGTTTTTTTCATTAATTCTTTAACTTGTGAACGGTCAATTACTTCTTCTGTGTATTCTATTCCTCTATCAGTTAACAGCTGTTTTGCCGCTACACAATATGGACATGTTTCAAATGAATATACTAATGCTTTCATATTATCGCCTCCTACTACTATTCTACATTATTTTTGTATATGTCTGCAACTATTTCGCCATCATTTATTTCAATAATTCTATCTGTTTTCTCTGCAACATTTTTATCATGGGTAATAATTATAACTGTAGTATTATATTCTAAATTTATTTTCCTAAATAAATCATAAATTAACTCAGTAGTTTTCGAATCTAAATTTCCAGTTGGCTCATCCGCTAAAATTATTTGCGGTTTATTCATAAGCGCTCTTGCAATTGCAACTCTTTGTTTTTGTCCTCCACTAAGTTCAGCTGAATTTCTATTTTCCAAACCACCTAACCCTACTAAATCAATTAATTCAAGTGCGTAATCCTCATTTTTATAACTGGCTTTTCTTTCACTAATAAATTGTGGCATCAACACATTTTCAAGAACACTAAATTCATATAACAAGTAATGAAATTGAAATATAAATCCTAAATCTGAATTTCTTACTACAGCTAATTCATTATTGCTTAAATTTGTAGTATCTCTTCCATTAATTTCAACAGTTCCACTTGTCTGTTTATCTAGTGTTCCCATAATATTCAAAATTGTTGACTTTCCACTTCCACTTTGACCAATAAGGGCACAAAACTCTCCATGCTTCACCTCTAAATTTATGCCGTGAAGAACTTCAGTATTGTCATAATTTTTATAAATATCTTTTAACCTAATAATATTATCCATTCCCAATCACCTCCATTGCACTTAACTTATGTGATTTTCGAGCTGGAATAAACGAGGCAATTATGGAAACACTCAATCCTATTAAAAACGATAAGGCAATAAAACTTGGCTTATAGGTAATTGTTATAACAGAATTACCTATATCGTCAACTGCAAAAACAGTGAAGGCATACAGTAAAAGCATTCCTATAATTATACCTAAAATAGATCCAATAGCCCCTAACATAA
>JBKEBI010000039.1:0-12970 GCA_047973085.1 Bacilli bacterium
TCCTGCTGCTCACCCAAATTCGAGATTTACAAGTCCAGCCAAAAATAGTCCTGTAATCTCTAATCGTTTTGCATCCAAATATGGAGTTCCTATTTCAGCAATAATTTTTGGTGGGAGAAGAGCACAAACTACTCCACTTGTATGCGAAGCCCGCGACTGGAACCATGGTGTATTTATGGGATCTACAATTGCAAGTGAAAAAACTGCTGCAGCTACTGGAGTTGTTGGAGAACTTAGAAGGGATCCTATGGCGATGATTCCATTCTGCGGATACAATATGGCAAACTATTTTGAACATTGGCTTAAGATGGGAAAACTTCTTCGTGAAAAATCTCCTAAAATATTTAATGTAAACTGGTTTAGAACAGATGAAGACGGAAATTTCATTTGGCCAGGATTTGGAGACAATCTACGTGTCTTAAATTGGATATTAGACAGATGTGATAACAAAGTGGAAGCAATTGACTCACCAATAGGATTACTTCCTAAAATAGATGACATTGACATCGAAGATCTTGAAATATCAAAAGAAACTATTTCTGAACTTTTAAATATTAATAAAGATAGTTGGGCTAATGAAATTTTAAGTATTAAAGAATTCTATGCTAAATTTGGAGAAACATTACCAACTGATTTGAATGTTCAACTTAATATTTTAGAGGAAAATATTGATAAAATGTGATATAATTATTTATAGAAGGAGATGATATTATGATTATTGTAACATCAGAAGATATTGTAGATAAAAAAATTGTAAAAACACTTGGAATTGTTTCTGGATCTATTGTTTTAAGTAAAAATATGTTCTCAGATATGGGTGCAGGATTTAAAACAATGGTAGGTGGTGAATTAAAAAGCTATACTGATATGCAACAAAAAGCGAGAAAAGAAGCTGCTTTTAGAATGGTTAAACAAGCTGAAGGTTTAGGTGCTAATGCAGTAGTTGCAACAAGATACTCAACATCTGCAATCATGCAAGGTGCTAGTGAGATTATCGCTTTTGGTACTGCAGTTGTAATTGAGGAATAATTGTGAGAAAAGCTGTGATATTAATTCACGGATTTAATGAAGACTGTGAAATTTCATTTTCACAGTTTTTATCTTCTGTAAAATTAAAAAGATACGCAATTATAAAACATACTATTTCCGGACATGGCAACAGCAACGATGAATTTAATTATAATAGTGAACTTAATGAAATTGAGGATTTAGCTAAAAAGGTAACTTCTAAGTATAAAGAAGTTACTGTAATAGGATTTTCACTTGGTGGAGTACTTGCAAGTTATATTGCAAGTAAGTATAAAATAGATAAACTTATTTTAATTGCTCCAGCATTTAAATATATTAGTTCCGGTTCTATTCCAAAACATTTTTTATTAACTGCAAAAGAAGTTATTAAATCAAGAAATATAAAACAAGGATTAGATAATTTCATCAGCAGCAATTTTAAAGATAAAGATACTTTCATCCAAGATTTAATAGATCACGAACATGAACTTCCTTCTCTAACCAATTTTATAAGACTTGTAGAAATTGTTAAAAGTAGAATTGAAGAAATAAATTGTCCTACTCTTATAATACATGGAGAATATGATGAACTAATACCAATTTCATCTTCACTTTATATTCTTAGTAAAGTCTCGAATAAAAATAAGCATTTAATCATTGCACCTACTATGCTTCACAGAGTTTTAAATGATGAAAATGCCAAACCCTATCATTTAATGATAAAATATTTTATTAAAAAAGGAAGCATCTATTATAAACTATAAAAGTGATTGCAAATGCAACCACTTTTTCATTTAATTAATTATTCATCAAAGATACTTTCACTTTTACTACTTTTTTCAGTATATTCTGCCTCTTTTACTTCTTCACGCTCTATATCACTTTTTCTAGGGATTATTACCGCTGCCACAATATATAAGATAACTCCCGGAAAAATAGAAGTGAAGATTGTCAAAAAAGCATAGGCAAGTCTAATTAATGTTATATCCACACCAAAGTATTCACCTATTCCTGAGCACACTCCCGCAAGCATTTTATTATCTGTATTTCTGTATAATTTTTTATTTTTCATATTCTTTCTCCTTTTTATTTTCTGTTTCTAATATTTGATTTACTATCCATATCAATATCGTGTATAAACTCTGTTTCGTACAAATACTTTATGTTTGTATTTTCAAGATCTATTGCTACACTAATGCATCCCTCTAAATCTAATTTTTCTATATTACTATCTACAAAATTTATTTCTAAATCTATTGCATCTATTTCTAAATCTTCAATATAAAAATTTTTAAACTCTCCATTAAAGTAAATAGAATCAATTGATATATTAATACCTATTTTATCATAAATATTTTCTTCGTCAAATTCTGCATTAATTGCATCAATCTTATACTCACTTGCACCTATGTTATTAATCTCTACATCAATTGCCTCTACTTCCAGATTTATAATATCATTCTTTGTTGTAACTACCAGTGTTGGATACTCACTTTTTGTTGTAATAAAGTCAAAATCAAAAAATTTATCTTTAATATTATTTTTTATAATAAGCTCATTATCATCTATCTCATAGTCTATTTCATAATTAAATTTAACTTTATTTTCACTACCATGCTTTACTAACACATTAAATCCATCAATTTTAATACTGTCTATTTCTTCATCAAACTCAATTTCTTCATTTTCCTCTAAAATTATATCATCATATGATGAATAACTTACTTTATTAAGTATTCCTAAAGTATTGTTAGTCCACCCACCATCACTAGATGCAACACTTATAGATCCTAAAGCTATTGCAAGTACAAAACTCACTGCACTAGTAATTAATACAAACTTTTTTACTCTTATTTTTTTATATAGGAACTTCTTTGTTCTTAGTGTATTAATATTATATAAAACATAGTTGTGAATTAATAAATATAGTACTTTTAATAATGCGCCGATAATACTCATTACAAAGATACTTCCTGCAATAAATGATAATGCAATAAATATTGTACTGAGTGTTGTAAATGCTCCTGTTAGTAAATGAAAAGACATTACAACTATAAATATAATCAAGCTAATATTTACAACAATAAAGCTTAGCATTATAGCAATTGCTGAGAAGATAATTGCAAAGCCTACAATTAAATTAAATATCTGCAAAAGTATAAATTTCATAGCATCTTTTTCACTATATACAACTTGACTTTTGCCATATGAATTGGCTAAAGCAACAACTGGACCTAAATCTTTAACAGCCTCTTCCTCACTTTTCCCTGCTTGCATTTTTTGATATATTAAATCATCATAATCTTCAATAATATCATCAATGTTTTTTATATTCCTATCTTTTAATTCTTGTTTTAGTATTCTAAGATACTCTTTTTTATTCATTCGTTCCCTCCTCATTAACTAACTGCTCAATTCTTAAGACAAATTCACTCCAATCTTTATATGAAGCTTCATATCGAATTTTACCAGAGTCAGTTATTTTATAATATTTTCTTCTTGGTCCTTCAGTTCCCTTTATATAATAGGACTCCAGATAATTATCATTTGTTAGCCTATGAAGTATTGGATAAATTGTATTCTCAGTTACATCAAAGTATTTTGAAATTATTTGTACTATTTCATACCCATATGTATCTCTTGTATACAATACACATAAGACACACATTTCTATTACCCCTTTTTTAAATTGTGTATTCATATTACCTCCTTTACTTTGTATAACAAAGTAGTATACTACTATATTAACATACTACAATGTATTACACAATAGATAAATTAAAAAAAGTCTATGTAAATTTTTACACAGACTTATCTTTTCTAAAAAATGGTAATGCACAAAGGATAATTATTAGTGAAATAATCAAATACAAAAATATCGATTCATCAATAAAACCTCCATATATAATCAAAGATGCTCCACTCAGTGCAAGTAATGGGAATATAAACCTTTTAACAATCGATAAATCTCTAAATTGAAACATAGCTGCTATATATAATATTGAAAAGAAAATATAATTTAGCACTATTGGTAATGAACTAATATCAATAAATCTGTCAAATAAAATATCCGGATTAAAATTACTAAACCAAATTGTAAGCATTATTAAAGTTATTCCTAATCCAGCTGCTGAAGATAAAATAGGTGTCTTAGTTTTTTCGTTTACCTTACTCATAATTGATGGAGCTATTCCATTACCACGAAGTGCAATTTGATAACTTACTCTTGAAGAGGCCATAATCAAACCATTAGTAGTTCCTAGACATGATATTACAATAAATACTATTAGTATTACTGAAGCATTTTTTCCAAAAAGACTTTCAAATGCAATATTGATTGCTTGATCTCCTTCTGAAATTACTGTGTCTACACCTACTGTAGCAACTACTCCTACAAAGTATAAAACATATATTACAAAGATTAAAACTGTTCCTAGAAATAGCGCTTTTGGTAAATCTTTTTTAGGATTTTTTAATTCATCATTAATTGCTGTTGCTACAATCCATCCATCAAATGAAAAAGCTGTAGCAATTACTGCGCCTGTAAATGAAGCACTACTTCCACTTAGATTGGAAGAAACATCTCCAAAGTCAACTCCATTACTCATCCCTACTACCACGCCTACTATTGCCATAATGAAAAGTGGTATTAATTTTAGTACTACTGATGAAACTTGGATATATCTAGAAATTAGTCTTGAGAATGTAGCAATTAAAAATATTGAAACTAAATAACTAGCAGCTAAAATCCAAGTGAATGTGCCGTTTACTGGATCTTCCTTACCAAAAAGTGTAGCCGTGTACATTGCTGCAACCCAGCTTACAACAGCAGCTAAAGATGGATAAAATAAAATTGAACTATACCACCCCACTAAGTATCCACACATTTCTCCAAATCGCTTACTCACTTTTCCAAAAGTATATTCAAAGTAATCAACCATACCATTTGCATTGCTAACCTTACTTGCATAAATAGCTATAACAAGTGCACCAAAAATCATTGCAATCGCACCAACACACCACGCCATAATCGCAAATTTAAAATTTCCATTTACTTTTGACAATACATCATCAGATTTAAAAAATATTCCTGATCCAACTACCGTTCCTACAATCATTGATATTGCAAGTGGTAACCCCGCTTTTTTTTCTTTCATAACTACAACTCCTCTTTTTTCGTATAAAAAAACTCCTTAGCCCTAAAATAGCTAAGAAGTATTATATACATAATATTTAAAACTATCTGGAACAAAAAATCAAACTATTCATCGTTTGAGTAAAAAGTGTTCCAATAATATGAAGTTGTATTACTAATTAATTTTATCATAATAATATTCTCCCTTTTCTTTTTTTCCATTTTACAACACTTAAAAATAAATGTCAATAACTTTTAGCTTAAAACTTTATGTCTTTTGTCATTTAAAACATGCTATAATATAATTGAGGTGATACTTATGAAGTTATTTTGTCCAGGACCTGTAATGATTTCAGATAAAGTGAAAACTGCTATGATAAACACAACTATTGGCCATCGCAGTAGAGATTTTGAAACTATTTTCAATAGAATAAAGGCAAATATTCTAAAAATATCTAATGCTCCAAGTTCTTATGAAACTGTCATTCTTTCATCATCTGGAAGTAGTGCAAATGAAGCTGTAATTGCTAGTCTCTTTAATAAGAATGATAAAATCCTTATTCTATCTAACGGTAGTTTTGGAGAACGAATTGCAAAGATGATGCACAATTACTGCCTTGACTTCCATGTAATAAAAAATAACTGGGGTGAGCCATTTGATATTACTAAGCTATCAACTCACCTAAAAACACATCACTATGATTATCTTTTTGTTTCTCATGACGAAACTTCTTCAGGACTATTAAACCCCATTGATAAAATAGGAACTCTATGCAAAACTCATGATATTAATATGTTTGTAGATTGTGTTAGTTCTTTTATAAGTGATGAAGTAAATATTATTGAACAAAATATTGCAATTATGACTGGTGTTTCTGGCAAAGCCATCGGGGCTATTCCAGGTGCAAGTTTCATCGTTATGAAAAAAGACTTATTTGAAAAAACTCTTGAAAATAACATTTGTAGCTCTTATCTAAATATTGCCAATTACTACAAGTTCTCTCAAGAAAAATCACAAACTCCAAACACACCTAATATTACAAGCTTTATTGCATTGGATATAGCTTTAATAGAATGCATAAATGATAACAAACAAAAAAGATATATAACATGTAGTAACTACTTAAGAGATGAATTTGAAGCAATGAACATTCAATTTTTAATCGATAGATCTCTTATGTCTAATACAGTAACTACTATTATTTTACCGAAACATTTCAGTGCCCAAACTGTATACGATATGCTTTATAACAAAGGATATACAACATACTTAACTAGAGGAGTATTCCAAGATAAAAATTGTTTACAGATTTGTGTTATGGGCGAAATATATCTTGAAGATTGCATCGAGTTTATCAAAGAATTCAAAAATATTATAAATTCTAATAACTAAAAATAGCACACTCAATGCTATTTTTTTATAATATTATTCCATTCTCTATAAAATAAATCATAGCTGTATTTATCAACAATCTTTACAGCATTATTAGACAAAGCTTGAAAGTTTTTTTCACATTCATAGACTTTTTGCGCAAATTCTTCAATGTTACGATCAGAAATTAAAAGTCCGTTCACTCCTGATTCAATAATTTCACATGCACCTTTTGCACTATCAAAAGCAACACAAGGAACTCCAGATGATAAAGCTTCAATCAATACTAGACCAAAACTTTCTGTATGTGAACTCATGACATAAGCAAAACATTTTTTAGTTAATTCTATAATTTCTTTATTACTTAAACTACCATGTAAAGCAATATTTTTTAATTGCTCTCTAGAAATTATATCATCAAGCTCCTCCTTTAATAATCCATTTCCAACTATATTAAATTTAATATCAGGCATTATTTTAGCGACTTTTAAAAGGTCACTGTATCCTTTTTCAACACTTAATCTTCCAACACTTATAACTTCTTTTTGAGGAGTATTTTCAACTTTACTAAGCTCAACAAAATGTTTAATATTAACACATTCTACTTTTTCATTCTTAAATAATTCTCTATAAAAATAATACAACTCTTCTGAAATCAATACAAGTTTATCAATATCTTTTGTAGTATTAAATACATCTTCAATATAATTTTTATCATTATTGTGATGATTGTGTTCAGAAGCAATTTTTAGAATATCTTTTTTACAATATTTATTAACGATCTTGCTTTGCTCAAGCCTCGTGGTAATAACTACATCACAATCCATTTGTTTAACATATTTAATTAAGCTCAACTTTTTTTTCAAGAGAACATTCGCTGCCTTAATTCCTTGATAAAGAAATTTAAAGGGCTGTCTTTTTTCAATAGACTTATAAAACTCTATACGATTAGGTATAATATTTGTTAAATACTTTACTTTTACTTTTTCATTAAGTACAAAAAATGGCTTATCAATAATTTCATATGTAGTTACAATTGTCACTTCATGCTCATAACTTAAAGCATTTGCAACATCACAAATAAATTTTTCGACACCACCATAATTTAAATGTAGGGCTAAAATAACAATTTTTTTCATTCTATCACATCCAAAGTAGAAATAATTAACGCAAGGACCATTGTAACTGAAATTGCAGTCAAAACATGGCCAACAAAGAATCCACATAGTAAAATCATTATTACAACAAACATTTTTTCATCAAACACAAATTTTTTTATATGTAACTTTATTGCATAAATAAGCAATATCAAATAAACAATAAATCCTAAAATTCCTAACCTATAAAAAGCATCAAAAAAGTCCATTTCAGTACTGCGAATGTATGGGCTGTAGCCGATTCCCATAATATACTCATCTGGATTAGATTCAATGTACTCTTCATTGATATTTTCTAATAATCCAAGCCTCCCACTTAATAAGAGTTCATTTACGAGTATATAAGGGCTTTCATACACTTCTTCTTTACTAGATACTTCATATTTACCATGCTTGTACAAAAAATTAATGCGAGATTCAAAATTTTTAACTACATTTGAATTCGGTATATATAGAGCCCCTGCCATCACTACTAATAACACTCCTAAAATTGTTTGTTTTACAAATTTTTTCATTATAACATTTCTTATTACAACATATATTATTGTCATTATCATCATTATTAATGGTGTTTTAACACCCATAATTGCTATTGCTGTAAAGATAATTATAAATTTTAAAATATTTAATGGATTTATTCTACCAAGCATAAGTATTGAAATCCCTATTCCTAAAATTGTTCCCACATCATTTCCAGCAAAATAAATGCCTTTAGATCCAAACATTTTAGCTTTACTATTAAATGTTGCAACATCAATTCCTACAACTATAGTAGCAATAGTAATTATTGCATAAATTAGAGCAATGTTTGTAACAATATTCCAGTCAATCCATTTTGACTCAACATTTTTGATACAATATAGAAGTACTAATAGTATTGGTAGAATTAATAATTTAGAAATATTTATAAATTCTGTAAGAAAATCTTGATTTACATTAAATAATAGGAACATAATAATTAGTAATATTGTAATCATTAAAAATCCTACAATTTGCTTGAGTTTTTCACCACGATAATTAATAACCACATAGATAAACATTGCTATCAAAAATATCAGTTTCAATAACAAAGAAATTGATAATGCACTTGCTTTAGTAAAGTAAGTGGTTGCATCAACTAATGGTAGGCTAAGTAAAAATGTTTTTATAAAATTTACATTATAATTTTTCTTCATCATATATACTCCCATATCACATATTATAACATATAATAGTCATTCTGTTCTAATCAATAAATAGTGTACCATATTTATCATACAGTGTCAATTGTAAAAAGACTAGATAGTGATTAATAATCATTTCTAGTCTTTTAAAAATTTACTTATTATTATACATTTTATCATAGTAATCTTGATAGTCTCCGTTCAAGATATTTTTCCACCACTTTTCATTATCAAGGTACCATTGAATTGTTTGCTTAATTCCTGTTTCATAGATGTATTTTGGTTTCCATCCAAGTTCATTTTCCATTTTTGTTGGATCAATTGCATAGCGCATATCATGGCCAGCACGATCTTCAACATATGAAATTAAATTGTGTGGTTTATCTAAAGTATCAAGTATAGTTTCTACTACCTTTAGATTAGTTTTTTCGTTGTGCCCTCCAACATTATATACTTCCCCAACTTTACCTTTTCTAATAATTAAATCAATTGCTGTGCAATGATCATAAACATGTAACCAGTCACGTACATTCTCACCCGTTCCATAAACTGGTAAACTCTCATTTGCTAATGCTCTTGAAATCATTAATGGAATTAATTTTTCTGGAAAATGAAATGGTCCATAATTGTTACTACATCTAGAAATTGTAACTGGTAATTTAAAAGTTCGATGATATGCTTGAACTAGTAAATCAGCACTAGCTTTACTTGCCGAATAAGGGCTTGATGTATGAATTGGCGTTTCTTCAGTAAACATCAAATCTGGACGATCTAATGGTAAATCTCCATAAACTTCATCTGTTGAAACTTGATGATATCTACTTACCCCATATTTTCTTGATGCATCCATCAAAGTTTGCGTCCCTAAAATATTTGTTCTAAGGAATATTCCTGGATCTTCTAAAGATCTATCAACATGACTCTCTGCTGCAAAATTTACAACAATATCAAACTTTTCCTCAGCAAATAGCTTATCAATTAGTTCTCGATCTGTAATATCCCCTTTTACAAACTTAAAATTTGGTTTATCCATAATCATTTCCAATGTCTCTAAATTACCTGCATATGTTAAAGCATCTAAACAAATTATTACATCTTCTGGATAGGTTTCTACCATATAATGACAGAAATTCCCACCGATAAATCCCGCTCCTCCAGTAACTAGTATTTTCATTAAATTTCCTCCTTTTCAATCAATTCATTTATGTAGTCCTTTAATGCCTCTTGCCAATTTTGTAAATTTTTAAACCCGTTTTCATTCAAACTTCTTTTGCTAAGCCTTGAATTTAGTGGTCTTTTAGCCTTTGTTGGATATTGATCAGTTGTAATGTTATTTACTACTACATCTAAACTGCATAACTTGAATATTTCTCTAGCAAAATCTGCCCATGAACAATAGCCTTCATTTGTAACATGATATGTTCCATACTTAGTTGTTAAACTCATTTCCTTAAGTAAATAAGCAAGGTCATATGTATAAGTTGGGCTTCCTACTTGATCGTCAATAATTGATAATTCTGCTTTTTCTTTTCCAAGCTTAATCATAGTTTTAACGAAGTTATTTCCGTTAATTCCAAATACCCAAGAAATACGAACAATAAAATGCTTCTCATACATTCTAACTAATTCTTCGCCCTTAAACTTCGTACTTCCATAAACACTAGTAGGATTAGCCAAATCATCAACCTCATAAACTCCATTTTTAGTTCCATCAAATACGTAGTCTGTACTGATATAAACAATTTTTGATCCAACTTCCCTTGCTGCTTCCACAAGATGTTTTGTTCCTACTACATTAATATCATAACATTTTTGAGGTTCATCCTCAGCATGATCTACTGCAGTATATGCAGCACAATGAATAATAATATCTGGTCTGAAACTTTTTACACTATTTAGTACTTGATTATAATTAGTTATATCAACACTATCGTAGTCAGTAGCCATAACTTCATATCCAAATGTAGCTAAAACTCTATTTAAATCATATCCTAATTGTCCAGCAGCTCCTGTTATAAAACATTTCATCAAAAATCAACCTCAGTTTCCGAAAGCTTTTTTAAGCTCATATCTTTTTCACTAAGTGTAAGTTCCACATCAACTGGCCAAGAAATTCCAATTTGTGGATCGTTATAAATAATTCCACCATCTGCTTCATAATTATAATAATTGTCTGTTTTATATTGAATTTCTACATTATCTTCTAATGTAACAAAGCCATGTCCAAAACCTCTTGGTACATATAGTTGTTTCTTATTTTCTTCACTTAACACAATTCCAAACCATTGCATATATGTTGGAGAGTCTTTTCTAAGATCTACTGCAACATCAAATAACGAACCTTTTGTACACCTTACTATTTTAGTTTGAGCATATGGATCTTGCTGAAAGTGTATACCGCGAAGTGTTCCTTTTTTTGCACTAAAAGACTGGTTATCTTGTACTAAATCTCCCGCAAAAACAATTCCAGCATCTTCAAGTTTCTCTTTTGAAAAACTTTCCATAAACCAACCACGATTATCACCAAATACAACCGGTTCTATTATAAAACATCCCTTTAATTTAGTTTCAGTCACTTTCATTATTTTTCAACTCCAGACGCTAATGCTATTAAATTTTGTCCATATGTATTCTTTTTCATCGGTTCAGCAATCTTTAGCAGTTGTTCTTTCGTTAACCATCCATTTCTAAATGCAATCTTCTCTGGGCATGCAATTACTGTATTTTGATGTTCCTGCACAATTCCAACAAACTGCGATGCTGTTTGTAAGCTTTCAAAGGTACCAGTATCAAACCACCCATAACCTGATCCCATTCTTACTACCTCAAGTTTTCCTTCTTCTAAATACATGCGATTTAAATCTGTAATTTCATACTCACCACGTGGTGAAGGCTTAACTTTAGCAGCACGTTCAACAACTGATTCATCATAAAAATATAGCCCTGTCACACAATAATTTGACTTAGGCTTTTTTGGCTTTTCTTCAATGCTAATTGCTGACCCACTCTCATCAAATTCAACTATGCCAAAGCGCTCTGGATCATGAACATGATATCCAAACACAGTAGCTAGACCCTTACTTGCATTTTCACGAGCAAGCTTCAAGTCTTCTTTGAGTCCTGCGCCATAAAAAATATTGTCTCCAAGAATCATAGCACACTGACTTCCTCTAGCAAAGTCTGCACCAACTACAAAAGCTTGGGCTAAACCATTAGGCTCATACTGCACTGCATAGGAAAGTTTTATTCCAAACTTGCTCCCATCACCAAGTAAAGCTTCAAATCTTGGCGTATCCTCTGGTGTTGAAATAATTAAAATATCTCTTATTTCTGCATCCATCAATACTGATAATGGATAATAAATCATTGGCTTATCATAAACAGGGATTAACTGCTTACTAGTTACTTGAGTTATTGGATAAAGTCTCGTTCCACTTCCTCCTGCTAGAATTATTCCTTTCATTAAATCACCTCTTTTTATTTGTATTATATCATATACTTACTTATAATTTTTATTTTCTTCACTTATAATACGCAGTCTATTATCATGAACTTTTGATAAATTGTAATTATAAAACTTATCATTATCAATAATCTCACTGTGTCTTAGTTTTAAATATCTTGCCTCACTAGCAAATCGCTTTCTTTTCTCATCTGTATCTTCTTTGCCTCTAGAAATTGACTCGTAGTGATATAATTTTGCTCCTGAGTGGACAATATTTCTGTATCCACTTTCTAATAATTTGAAGCAGAAATCTACATCATTAAATGCAACTTTTAATTCGACTTCATTCAACATTCCAACTTCAATAAATTTATCTTTACTAACCATAAGACAAGCAGCAGTTACAGCTGAAAAATTTGTAGGAACCCTAGCACTTATAATCCCATGCTCTTTCTGTCTAGGGAATTGTGAATAACAGTGCCCTGCCGCACCACCAAGCCCTGCAATAACTCCACAGTGTTGAATAGTATCGTTTGGATAATAGAGCAAAGCCCCAACTGCACCGATATCATTAAGCCTAGCATAGCCAAGCATTGCTTCTAACCAATTTTCACTAATTACTTCAATATCATTATTTAATAATAAAATATATTCTCCGTTTGCAATCTTTACTGCTTCATTATTTAAATA
>JBKEBI010000055.1:0-10935 GCA_047973085.1 Bacilli bacterium
TAAAGAAAATGGCACAGAGGGTATAGGAAATATTAGTGAAATATGCATATAAATATAACAAAAGCATTGGAATTCATCCACATAGGATAAATATCAATGCTTTTTGTCTACAGTCTGAACATCCCACATAAATGGGATGTTTTCATTACTAAAGCTCTGGGTATAGTTTAAATTTAGAAGTTAAATCATGCACATCACTTTCTATTTCTTCAAGACTACGCTTTCCTTTGAAAGTATCATCAATTAATTTTGCAACTTTAATAAATTCTTCTTCTTTAAAGCCTCTTGTTGTCATTGCAGGAGTACCAATTCTTATTCCACTTGTTGTAAACGGTTTTTCACTATCAAAAGGTATAGAATTTTTATTACAAGTAATACTAACTTCATCAAGAAGTTTTTCAGCTTGTTTTCCAGTAATACCAACTGAGGTTTTTACATCTACTAAAACTAAGTGATTTTGTGTCTTTCCGCTGACAATTTTATATCCTAGTTTCTTTAGTTCTTCGCATAGCACCTCAGCATTTTTTACAACTTGATTTTGATAAGCAATAAAATCATCACTTAGCGCTTCTCCAAAAGCTACTGCTTTTGCAGCTATAACATGCATTAATGGCCCTCCTTGAATTCCTGGAAACACAATTTTATCAATACTTTTTGCAATTTCTTCATTATTAGTTAAAATTATTCCACCTCTTGGTCCTCTAAGTGTTTTGTGAGTAGTTGAAGTAACAATATCTGCATACTCAACTGGATTACAATGCAATTTAGCTGCAACAAGCCCTGCAATATGTGCCATATCTACCATTAAGTAGGCTCCACACTTATCAGCAATTTCTCTAAATTTCTTAAAATCTATTTCAAGTGCATATGCACTTGCACCTGCTACAATTAAATTAGGTTTTTCTTTCAAAGCAATTCTTTCAACTTCATCGTAATCTATAGCTTCAGTTTCTTTATCAACATGATAAGCAATAATTTCATAATCAACGCCACTAAAGTTTAAAGGGTGCCCATGAGTTAAATGTCCTCCTTGATCTAGTGCCATTCCTAAAATTTTATCTCCATTTTTTAAAATTGAACGATATGCTGCCATATTTGCACCAGATCCACTATGAGGTTGAACATTAGCATATTGTGCATTAAATATTTTACATAATCTCTCTTTTGCTAACTCTTCAACAACGTCTACACACTCACACCCTCCATAATATCTTTTATGTGGATAGCCTTCAGCATATTTATTTGTCATCACACTACCCTGTGCTTTTAAAACATCTTCACTAACAAAATTCTCAGATGCGATTAACTCAATGTTATTTCTTTGTCTAATTAATTCATTATTTATTGCTTCAAATACTTTTTTATCCATCATATTTTCTCCTTTTTTAAATTAAAAGGAATTATCTATTTGATAATTCCCATGTTAAAACTATAAGTTACTTGCCCAAAGCCCATGTATATTACAGTGTTCTCTAGCTTTTACATTATTTCCTTTTTCAACCTTAAAATAAGCTTCTGGCTTACTATCAGGAGTTAAAAAGTGACGATACACTTTATCACCATCAATAATTAGTTCAATAAATTCTATCCAGTGTTCAGGAGTCATAGGATGATCTACTGTTTCTCCCACTTTCACTAAATAACCATCTTCCATTTCTTGAATAAATGGTACGTGCTTTTCTGTGCTAGAATCAGCAGTTTTTTCTTCAAGTTTTGATGAAGCTTCTCCAACTAAAACCTCAACTAAAGTGTCGCCATCTTTATAAATATCAAATCTACTCATAATATAACATCTCCTTTTTTATCGTAATTTTATTATACTTAAAAATTTCATAAAATACAAGGGTTATACACCGACAAATTTTGAATAAACTATCAATTTTTACTAATAATTAGTTAATTTTGCTGTTTAAAATGAATTTTAAAAATAATATTTTTATATACTAATAGATTAACAAATTGTTCCAGACAAATCATCAGTATCTGCTGAATTAAAAATTACTGCCTCAATAGCTTTTTCCAACCCAAGTGCCATGTCACTTAAGTTCATTGCAGGTTGATTCGCTTTGTCAATAACTTGTTCAAGCATAAACGGGATGTGAATAAATCCTGCTCTAATTGGTAAATTACTTTTCTGAATATGATAAAGAACTCCATACATAATATGATTACAAACAAATGTCCCTGCTGAATACGAAACAGCAGCTGGAATATTTGCATTTTTCATATTACTTACCATAGCTTTTACTGGTAACGTAGTAAAGTATGCATTTTCTCCATCTTTGTAAATCTTTTCGTTTAGTGGTTGATTACCTTCATTATCACAGATACGAAAATCATTTAAATTAATTGCAACTTTCTCAGGTGTTATCACAAATCTTCCACCTGCTTGCCCAACATTAATCACTACATCTGGATTTATTTCCTCTATTTTTTTTACAACTTTTTCAACAGATTTAGCCATAACAGTTGGTACTTCCATTTTTACTATTTGAGCATCTAAGATTGTCTCAGGAAGTAATTTCACTGCTTCATATGAAGGATTGATGCTTTCATTTCCAAACGGATCAAAACCTGTAACTAAAATTTTCATATTTTCCTCCTTAAAATGCAAGTAAATACATTAACACGATGTGCAAAAGCAACATAATAACTGCTATTGGAACTTGATATTTTATAATTCCCCATTTTCTATCTTCCATTTCTAAAATAGAAGTAGGAACGATGTTAAAGTTAGCCGCCATTGGCGTTATCAATGTCCCACAATATCCTGCTGTAAGGCCAAGTGCACCAACAATAACTGGATTTCCACCAACCATAATAACAAACGGTACACCTATTCCTGTTGTTATTACTGAAAATGCTGCAAAACCATTTCCCATTATAATTGTAAATAATGCCATTGAAATACAATAAACAATAACTCCAATTAAAGCATTCCCCGCTGGAATAACTAGCCCCAATGTATCAGATATATATACACCTACACCTGAAAGTGTAAAAATTGCTCCTAATGCAGCAAGCACTTGTGGTAAGATACTCATAGGTCCAACAACATCAAGTAAGCGCACACCTTCATTTAACGCAGTCTTCGGTTTATCTTTAGTAATAATTAATCCAAGTATTGTTGAAATTAAAATTGCTAAACCTAGAGAACCAATTGAACCTAGTTCCCAAACAAGTCTTTCTTGAATTTCATAAATAACAAAACTAAGTATTCCTATTGATATCGCTGGAATAAAGATTATTGATCCAATTTTTTTAGCTCTACTTGAGATATATTCAGCAGATGCTGTAGAATATTTATTATTAATAACTTTTTTAGATAGTGAAAGAAGTGCCATAATTACTACTAAATATCCAATAACATAATCTGGAATGAATAAAGTTTCTTTGCCCCAAAATATGCCTAAATTAGGAAAAATGAATGTAAAAGCTAAAATTGCCCAAAAAACTCCAGTAACTACTCTTGCATCTGATTCCTTATTTTTAAAACTTTTTATTGCATTAAACAAAATTACTAGTCCAATTGCAATATACATAATTTCAAGAATTTTATTCCCCATTGTTTTCCTCCTTAACATTTAGTGACTTATCTTGCAGTAGAAAGTATATACTACCAATTATAATTATTGCAATAGCCATAATCCAAGAATATTTTGCAATATCAAAAGCTTCAACTTCATATCCAAGTTCTCCAAGTGTCCCAGTTATAAGTAAAACTCCCCCAGCTGCCATAAATGCATTTTGTCCAAAGAAATTTCCAAAGTTTTCTACAGCTCCTGCCAACCCTTTTAGTTTTTCTCTTTGTTTTTTACTTACTTGAGGATTTTCTTTTTCCAAAGCTCCTTCAGCCATTGGTAAAATTAATGGTCTTATAAACTGTACATGCCCACCTAATCTAAGTCCTAGACATGCTGCTAATGTACGTATAAATAAATATATAGATAATATACGTCCAGAAGTAGATCTTTTAATTTTAAGAATTGATTGAGCAGCAATATCTTTAAGTCCATTACGTTCAAGTATTCCAATTACAGGAAGTGATAAAACAAAAATTGTCATATACCTGTTTGTCACAAAGGCAGATCCTAATGTTGACATCAGTTCTTGAAAACTCATCTTACCTACAATACCTGTAACTATAGCTGCTAAAACAACTACAAATAAAGTATCAACTTTTAAAATAAAGCCTACTACGATAATGACTACACCAATTAAAATAAAGAAATCTGGTAGCCCAAAAATTAAATCCATAAATATTCCTCCCCCTTATTATTTTGTACTATACTATCACTCCACATGTATAAAGTCAAACAAAAATCGTATATTATAGTGTTAAAATAAATAATTGAATCATATTTTTATAAAAATATCAAGTTTTATCCTAAATTTTATATTATTTTTTAAAATTTAAAATAAAAAAATCTATGTGAATTTTCACTCACACAGATTATTCAACACCTACAAAATATGAATATACATCTTGATTACCTTGATGTAATTCTAAATCATAATCTTTATACTTAACTTCAATTAAATTCTCAACCTTTTCTTTTTCTTCTTGGCTTATATCATTTCCACAAATCAAAGTAATAACACTTGTATCTTCATCTACCATGACATCCAACAAGTTCATTAATGATTTAGTTTTATCATTTGTTGATTCAACAATCTTTTTATCAAAAATAGAAATAAAGTCTCCAGCTGTAATATCTACTCCATTCATTGTAGTATCGCGCACTGCATATGTTACCTCACCATACTTTACTTCTTCATAAGCTTCTATCATCTCATCTAAATTTGTTTTAATATCAGTTTCTATATTAAAGAATGAAAGACTGGCAAGTCCTTGAATAATAGATTTAGTTGGAATAACCTCCACTAACATATCACTTCTATCCTCAATTATTTCTTTTGCTTGTATAGCAGCCATAATAATATTAGAATTATTAGGTAAAATTAAAATATTTTTTGCATTAGAATTTTCAATTAATGATACAAAATCATTAGTTGATGGATTCATTGTTTGACCACCATCAACAATATCTGTCACACCATTTTCTTTAAATAATGTACTTATTCCATCACCTGGTGAAACTGCAATAATTGCATACTCTTTCACTTTTTCATTTCTCACAATTTCTTCATGTTGTAGAGTCATATTCTCAATTTTTAACTTCAAAAATTCCCCATACATTTGTCCAATATTTAAGGCTTCACCAGGAATTAAAGTATGTACGTGAACTTTAACTATTTCTTCATCATGGACTACTACTAAAGAATCTCCCAGCTTATTTAATTGTTGCTTTAGCTTTTGTTCAGAAAAGTTATTTTTTTCAGATTTAATTTCATCAAGTTCAATAATAAATTCTGTACAATAACCAAATTCTGTAGATTCATTTGTTATATCAGCACTATCAAATACTTTTATTTCATCAGTAAATTCAATTACTTCACCATCAAAATATTTTTTTATAGCTCTAAAAATAACCATTAAACCATAGCCACCACTATCAACAACACCTGCTTCTTTTAAAACAGGTAGTAAATTTGGAGTATTATTTAATGATTTTTCTCCTGACTCAATTGCTAGAGATAAAACCATATTAACATCAGTCTGTTCCTTATACTTATAGGCATCCTTAGACATATCATTTATAACTGTTAAGATAGTTCCTTCTACTGGGTTCATAACAGCTTTATATGCAGTTTCTCTTGCACTAACAAGTGCTTCTATAAAGTCAAACCCATCAATTGTACTCTTATTTTTAAAACTATTAGACATCCCTCTAAAAATTTGAGAAAGAATTACTCCACTATTTCCACGTGCACCCATTAAAAGTCCTCTTGAAAATGCTTTCATAATTTCATCAACACTTGCATCATTTAAATCTTTAATTGCATTATATCCTGATGTATATGTTAATAACATATTAGTTCCTGTATCACCATCAGGAACAGGAAACACATTTAATGCATCAATTTTTTCTTTTTCATTTGTTAAACCAGCAAAAGCGTTATACAAAGCTTTTTTAATTTCATTACCTGTAATCAAACTCATTATATCTCCTAACCTATTTTGTCAATTGCCTCGACAAAAATTTTAATATCTCTAGCTTTTATGTTTAAATTATTTTCCAAATCATATACAACTCGCTTCTTTATTTCATTACAAATACTTTTTACGGGAATACTATACCCTACCACTATATGAATATCTAAGTCGATTATTCCACTTTCATAGCTTCGTATTACAACTCCTCTTTCATAGTTATTTTTACCAATACTATTAAGAATATAATCTTTCATTCTTTTAACACTAGCCATTTCAACTACTCCATAGCAACTTGAAACTGTAATTCCTACTGTATTTTGAATAACTTTATCTTCAAATACAATTACACCTGCTACTCCATTTTTTACATACATAAAGTCACCTCCAATTGCATATTCTATATAATTATACCACATTATTTAATTTTTATATATTTTAATCTTATTATCTTTTGCATATTTCATAGCCGTATGCATAATATTCTCATATTTGTAATCTCCATAATCATAAAAATCTTCAACTAATCCATTCTTAGTTAAAATTTCTTGAGCCAAAACATTATCTATCCAAATCCATCCAAGTAATCTATTATATTTATCTCTTCTATTTCCATCAAATTCTATATAAATTTGATTTGATGAAGAAATTAGTGATTTTAACATAAGCGTTGCATCATAAACATACTCTTCTACTTCTTTTGTAGCTTCAGGGGTATCTATATAAAGCAACCTAACTGTTTCTTCAATATTATTATATTTAATTTTGATAGTATCCCCATCTACTATATCCACTACTTCAATTTTTTCACATTCACACCCTTCAAAATAATCAATACTTATGTATTCAAGTTCTAAATATGTTTTATCAAAAGTATATTGATAAAATATAGTGTATATAACATATATAATTGCAATAACTAATGAAATTTTAATTGTAAATTCAAAAAATTTTTTTATGATTAAAATAATTGTTATTACGGCAAATAGAATATACATAATTATCCAATTTATAGATTCAATTAAAATATTTAAGTATTTAATTGATATTAGTAAATTAAATAAATTAACTCCTATATTTGTAGTGGAATCTAAAACAGTGTATATAAAATCATAATTTGTTATCTCAAATAATTTTATTAATAATTCAAATAATAGAATGAATATATTATTGATTGTAAAAAGTGGCTTATCAACATAGTAGTTTTCAAGTATAAAGTTATTATCCTTTAAGTAGATGTTATATAAAATATGCAAAATAACACTTATAAAAATGTATATGTATAGCACTACTTCTAATTTAGTTTTAAAAAAACGTTTTAAATGCTTCATTTTATCCCCCTTAAAAGTCTATTATATAATATCTTTACTTGCATTTCTAGTATGATAATATTATAATAAGTAAAGGTGATAAAATGAAAGTAAAAAATAATAACAATATTTTTCAAAAACCAGAGGTAAGTAAAGCTAGAGTTCGAACTAAACAAAAAGCTAACATTATTAAAAATTCTCTGGATTTGAATGAAAAAATAAAAAATATAGGAAATGATAAATCGTACTATATAAGAACTTATGGATGTCAAATGAATGAAAATGACAGTGAGAAAATAAGTGCTATTTTGGAAGAATTAAATTATACAAAAGCATATGACTATGAAAATGCTGATGTAATTCTTTTAAATACTTGTGCAATACGTGAAGGTGCTGAAAACAAAGTTTTTGGTTTTATTGGTGAATTAAAAAGATTAAAAACAACTAATCCAGATTTAATTATAGGAATATGCGGTTGTATGCCTCAAGAAGAAGAAACCATAAATCAAATTTATCAAAAATATCCTCAAATTGATTTAATGTTTGGAACACATAATTTTCATAGATTACCCTCTTTATTACAAGAAGCTTACTATTCAAAAGAACAAATTGTTGAAGTATGGAGCGAAGAAGGAAATGTATATGAAGATATTCCAGTAAAGCGTGACTCAAAATACAAAGCGTGGGTTACAATTATGTATGGCTGTGATAGATTTTGTACTTATTGTATAGTACCATATACTAGAGGAAGCGAAAGAAGTAGATTAAAAAGTGATATTATTGAAGAGGTAAATCAACTAATCAAAGAAGGATACAAAGAAATTACTCTTCTTGGTCAGAATGTAAACTCTTATGGAATAGATTTTGAAGAAAAATATGATATATGTAATTTAGTAACTGATATTGCAAAATTAAATATTCCACGAATAAGAATTATGACTTCAAACCCATGGAATTTTAGTGATGAATTAATAGAAGTTTTTAAAAGGCATGAAAATGTTCTTCCATATGTTCACTTACCTCTTCAATCTGGTAATAGTGAAATATTAAAATTGATGGGAAGAAGACATACTAAAGAAGAATATATAGAATTGTTTGATAAAATAAAATCTTCAATTCCTAATGTATCTATTACAACTGATATTATTGTAGGTTTTCCAAATGAAACTGAAGAACAGTTTGCTGATACAATTGATGTTGTAAATCATTGTAAATTTGATGCTGCTTTTACATTTATATATTCAAAGCGTAGTGGTACACCTGCTGCAAAAATGGAGGATAATGTATCTATTGTTACTAAAAAGCAGAGATTGCAAGAATTAAATAAATTTATCAATAAATATGCTGAAATAAGTAATCAAGCATTTATTGGAAAAACTGTGAAAGTATTAGTTGATGGACCGAGTAAGAAAAACCCTGATGTTTTAAGTGGTTATTGTGAACAAAATAAAATTGTATTATTTGAAGGTAATATTAAGGATATTGGTGAAATAGTTGATGTGAAAATAGATACTATTAATACTTGGAGTATGTATGGAACAAGAATTAAATAATTTAAAAAAACAATTTGATACTTACATTAATTTAATAAAAAATTCTAAAGCATATATTGATTATTTTGATGCTAAAAATATGTTGGAAAACTCTAGTGAAGCAAGTAAAATAATCAATACTATAAAAGACCTTCAGCAAGCAAAAAATATTTGTAAGAAAAATAAACAAGCAGATTTAGTAATAAAGATCGAAAAGGACCTTGAAAAATTGAACAATCAGTATGATTTATTATTTGAGGTTGTAAATTTTAATATTGCATATGAAAAACTAGTTGAATTAGTTGAAGAAATAAAATTTAATATTGAGCAAAGCATAAATGAAAAACATTAACCAAATGTAATATTTAATTAGCTAATTATGATGATACTAAGCATTTACTTAGTATCATTTTTTATTTAACTGATACTTACTACTACATTTTAAATTCACAATTATAGGACATTTCTTTGACCCACATTTGTATTACTTCTTACTTTTTTAAATTTTCTATATATTTTCATATTAAAATCCCCCTATAGTTATTCTTTAACTTTAGGAGGGTACATCAAACTTTATAGTTATTACACTTCTAATTTAATTTTGTTCAACACACTCATAAGTACTATACTTATAAGGTATGTAGGAATAAAAAATGTAGCATTATACATAACTGATCCTATAAAGTTTACTTTGAAATATACCATTCCACTAAGAACATATGATCCTAGCATTAATATCCCAATTACAAACGCCACAGGTATAATAAATTCAACATTTTTATTTCTTACCAATGAAAATAAACTTATTGCACATACTGGTAATATATAATCAAGTATAACTTGGAAAAATCCAATAATATACCCTGATAATATTATTTGCAGTATTGCTGTAATTAAACAGCATGTTAAACTACTCTTAAAATCAAACTTAAATGCTATAAACATTAGTGGAACTAAATACAGTGAAATAGATCCTCCATTAGGCATTTGCCATACTTTAACTAAACTAAGTACAACACTAAGCGCTGCAAATGATGCAATAATAACCATATTTTTTACTTTCATATGTAATACACACCTCCCTTTAAAATAAAAAAGTGCCACAGCACTTACTTTAAAAGGCTATGCTTCCTGTAAACAGGTTCAAAGGGTATAATCTCAGCTAAAAGCACCCCTGCACTTAATTTTGTATTACAACATAATTATATCATAAAAATACAAAATAATAAACAATTATTCACTTATATAAGACTTAAATAAATCATAAAAATTCATAGTATCATTTGAATCTTTTTTACCTTCAAGTGTATCCATTATAGTTCCATTTACAAACATATATGATGTCGGTGTAGATGTTGCACCTAAATAATTTGCTAGTGCAGATTTATTTTCATCACTTAATGTATCTATATCAATATAATAAACAGCAACATCATCATAATTTCCACTTTTTAAAACATCAGCTACTACCGGCTTATATTCTTGACAAAATGAGCATGATTCAGCTCCATATATTAAAATAAAATTTTCATTATTATTAATTTTTTCATGAAATTCCTCATAATCAATAGTTGAAACTTCTTTACTAAATCCACCATCTTGAGCACTATTCATAATTATTTGTACCACTACAAATATTGCAATACCTACAACTACAACCCCTGCTAAAATTCCTACTTCCTTTTTTCCATTCGACTTCTTAGACATACTATAACTTCCTTTCATTCTTCTATACAATAATACAATAAATTAATATAAAAATCAAGTAAAAAAGAGAGAAGCCTCTCTTATAAACTAATATTTACATTTTCTAAAATTTCTATATATTCTAATACTGGCATAACTACTAAATAACCACTTATCGTTTCAAATAGTACTACATCATCAATAATTCGTAATTCAATATCCATAAAAACCTCCTTTAGATAATTATACTATGGTTTTATAGGTAGATAACAAAATTTAACACTTATTTAACATTCAAATATGATATAATACTTTAGGGAGGTAATGATGTGAAAAAAATTTTAGTTGTTGG
>JBKEBI010000003.1:0-4374 GCA_047973085.1 Bacilli bacterium
TCAAAGGGATAGAGAATATACAGACGCTATGGTCGTATGAGGATGCTGTTAATTTAAAACATCATATTCACGATATGTTTAGGAAAGCAAAGTATGAACAAGATTCAGTAATTCGAAAAAAGCTTTTAAAATTCATTGTAGTTGGATCAGGATTTACTGGTGTAGAAATGGCTGGTGAATTAGCAGAATATCGAAAAGAATTATGTTTTACATATGATATTGATCCTTCAGAAGTGATGATTGATATGATAGAAGCAGGAGATAAAATCTTGCCCTTTTATCCAGAAAAATTAAGAAATAAAGTTAGTAAAAGACTTGAAAAAATGGGTGTTAATATTCTTTTAGGAAAAGCGGTTTGTGATGTTGAGAAAACATATTGTAAATTTGACGAAAGTTCAATTTTAGATACTCATACTGTTATATGGGCTGCTGGTATTCAGGGAAGTGATTTAGTCCAATTAACAGAAGACGTGAATAAGACTCCTAATGGGAGAATTAAAACCAATAAATATTTACAAACTGAAAATAATGAAGATGTATATGTAATTGGAGATAATATTTTTTATGTTCCAGAAGGTGAAGAAAATCCAGTTCCACAAATGGTTGAAAATGCTGAACATAGTTCACATACTGTAAGTCATAATATTATTGCTGATATTACGGGAAAAGAAAAAGAAGAGTATAGACCTATTTTTAGTGGATCAATGGTCTGTGTTGGTGGGAGATGGGGAGTTGCACATGTAGGTAGAAAAAAGAAATATGCATTAAGTGGAATTCCTGCAATGTTTGTAAAACATTTTGTTAATGTAATTTATTTTATGAACGTGCTTGGACTTCATAAAGTTTGGCATTATGGCGTAAAAGAAATTTTTACGGTTAAAAATAACAGAAGTTTATTTGGAGGACATTTTAGCAATGCAAAATCTGCTCCTGGATTCTTTTTACTTCCATTGCGTTTATTAATTGGATTTTTATGGCTAGCATCTGGGATAACAAAGCTTCCATCTATTTTAAATGATTGGAGAAACGTTTTTTTAATGCCTTCAAATCCTATTGATGCAGCAAGTGCGGCAACAGAAGTTTCTGAAGCAGCAGATGCAGCAAGTACAGCTACTGGGACTGTAGAAAGTGCTGAAACTGTAGCAGAGGTTGCACAAGAACTGACAGGCTTTGAAGAGTTCGCTAATAATTTAAAGGGTTTTACAGAACTTGGAACAGAAAGTTCACTTCCAGTTCCTGAATTTATTCAAAATATAATGAACTGGAACTATGAAAACTTTTTCTGGGCAGAATCTGGAGGCTTTACGACATTTGCAGCAATAGTACAGTCTTCGATGATTTTTTTAGAAATTATTGTTGGAATAATGTTTTTACTAGGACTTTTCACTCCAATAGCAGCAATTCTTTCATTTATATTAATGATTATTATTTATTTATCAGGATGGTCAAATATTGGAATTGTAGTGTTTGGATTCGCTTCACTAGCATGCTTCTTTGCTGGAAATGTTTTTGGTCTTGATTATTATTTATTACCTAAAGTAGATAAATTGCTACGTAAATTTAAATTTACTAGAAAGTGGTATTTGTACTTTAAACATGAGTAATATATTTTCAAAGTATGAAAAATTAAATAATGATTTAAAACTTGTAAAGGAAGTTATTTATCAAGAACTTAATACAGAAGAAGTGGAGTTTAATAAAACAATAAAAAAGTATTTTAATGGTAATGCAAAATTAATTCGTCCTGCATTTGTTTTAATTGCGGCAAGCTATAAAGATGATTACAAAAGTAAAGAAAATATTATAAGCGCTGCTTCAGCAGAAATGCTTCATGTGGCTACTCTTATTCATGACGATATAATAGATGATGCTAAACTTCGACGTGGAGTATCGACTATACACAATGATTATGATGCAGGCTATGCAGTAATATGTGGTGACTACCTTTATGCCAAGAGTTATCAATTATTATTTAGAAATGCTTCGTTAAGTGCTTTAAAATATGTTAGTGAAAAGGTATGTAATATGGCTTTTGGTGAAGTGGAGCAATATATTGAAAAATATAATCATGAATTAACAATTGATAAATATCTTGAAATTACTGCTAATAAAAGTGCTGCATTTTTTCAAAGTAATCTTATTATTGGAGCTAAGTTAGCAGGAATTAGTAAAGACGAGGAAGAAGTTTTAGCTGATTTTGGTCTAAATTATGGTATGATGTTTCAAGTTCAAGATGATATTTTAGATTATATTAATGTGACTGACTCTAAGCCGATAAAAAATGATTTAAAAAGAGGTGTATTTACACTACCTTTATTAATGTATATGCAGGAAAATCCTGAAATAAAAAATTATATTATTGATGAGAATTATGATTTTGTTCTTAAGTCTATTCAAGAAAGTAAGGCAATTCCAAGTTCAATAGATTTATATGAAATGTATTATAAAAACTTCAAATCTATACTTTCTAAAATTTCATCTATTAAAGTTGTAGAATATTTAAATCATGTTTTGGACGTTACATATAGGAGAGTGGAATGGTAGAATACTTTTTAAAGTTTGTTGAAGCTAAGACTAAGACAATTAGTGTAATTAGTTTTCTAGTTGGTTTATTATTTTATATCTATTATTTAATGCCAGAATATGGAATAGATATAATTAATATTTTAATATTTTTCATAGCTATGTTAAGTGTAGATATGTTTACAACAGCAGTAAATCATATTTCAGCTTATTATCATGAAGAAAAAAAGACTGTTTATGATCAAGATTTACTTGAAGATATGAAAGTAAAGCAATTTAATATGAAAACAAATTATACAATTGTAATAATTCTTGTTATTATTTTTATTGTTTTAGGTATATTTCTTGTATATCGTTCTAATATAGGAGTTCTACTTTTAGGAATGTTTAGTGTGTTTATTGGTGCTATTTATTCTTTAGGTAAGAAGCCAATATCTTATACACCTTTTGGAGAAATATTTGCTGGTGGAGTTGAAGGAGTTATTCTACCTGTAATTATTATTTTCACTCAATTTAATCATTTACCATTTGAGTTAAATCCATTGTTGGCAATTGTTTTTATGCCTTTAGCATTTATGATTGGAAGCATATTGTTTGCTAATAATTTATGTGATTTAGAAATTGATGTGTACAATGGAAGATATACTTTAGCATATTATACTAAAAAGAAGTTTGGATTAAAGTTGTTGTATTTAAGTAATTTAGGTGCTCTTGGTTGTGTTACATTAGCAAGTGTTTTGGAATTTATTCCACTTAATTTCAATATATTATATTTATTGCTGATTCCTCTCTCAAAAAATGTATTAAAATTTGGTGAAAAATTTAGTAAGGAAGAATCATTTAGTTTGATATTGAAAAATTTTATTATATTTTCACTTGGATATATTATAATTTTTATATTAAATATTCTGATATAAAAAATCGCATTTATTTGCGTTTTTTTATTATGACAAATTAGACAGTATATTTGATATGCGTGAGAAATTTTGGATTTAAATTGTTTTTGAAAAGAAATTTAAATCAGTTATAGAAAATATATTTGAGGTGGTAGAGTGTTTATAAAAGAAAGAAGTATAAAAGATAAGCCAAGAGAGCGAGCGAAAGATATGGGTTTTGAAAAGTTAACTACCATTGAATTAATTGCTTTAATAATAAGAAGTGGATCGAAGCGTGAATCTGTTTTAGAGTTATCAAATAATATTTTAAAAAAGACTAAAAATCTTTCTATTTTGAAAAGCAGTAAAATAAGTGATTTAAATTCTATATATGGTATGGGTGATGCTAAAACGATTTCACTTCTTGCTGCATTAGAGCTAGCTAATAGATTTAGTGTTGAAGAAGTAGATAATAAAAAATATAAAATTACAACTCCATTACTTGCGTTTAAATATATTCGACAATTTAATTTCAATTCTAAGCAGGAAGAATTTTATATAATATGTCTAAATACTAGAAAAGAAGTTTTAGGAAGTAAAATGATTTTTAAGGGAACAGTTGATTCTGCAATTGTCCATCCACGTGAGATATTTCAATATATAATAGAAATGTGTAGTTCATATGCAATAATTGCTCATAACCATCCAAGTAGAAATTTAATTCCTTCAAGAGAAGATATTGAAATAACTAGGCGATTATGTGAATGCGGTGAAATGTTAAATATTATAATATTGGATCATCTAATATTTTCAGATCTTGACTACACAAGTATGAAAGAACAATCATTGATGTAATATTATGAAAAAAAGTAGAAAAGATATTGACAAGAAGTATAAAAAAGTGATAATATATATTGGCGTGATAAAAAGCGCGAGAAGAAATAAAAGAAAAGAAAAAAAGTAAGGAAAACAGTTG
>JBKEBI010000043.1:0-2252 GCA_047973085.1 Bacilli bacterium
AAACACAGTGGTACCATTTATATTTAAACTTCTTAATGAAGCATTCTCCACAGAGTGTTTCACTAAGAAGTTTTTTTTATATCAAATACTATTTTGTAAAGTTAATAATATTATTGCAATATAATTTTTACTGAGGAGGATGAATGCAATTGTTTGATTTTCACACACATGTTTTTACCAAAGAAGATATAGAGTATTATATTGATAATAAAATTTATGCGCTAATTAATTGTACTACTATTAAAGAATGTGAATTAGTCTACCCGTATACTGTATCAAGTAAATATATTAAGATGTCTGTAGGGATAGGGCCTAGTAACTGTGAACAAGTTGATTCGTTAGCTTCTTACTTCCCATTGGCTCATGCGATTGGTGAAATTGGATTAGATAATGTTTGGAGTGAAAAAGATATGGATTTACAGAAGACATGTTTTTCTATGCAGTTAGATATCGCTAAACAATTAAACAAACCGATAATTCTGCATACAAAGGGAATGGAATTTGAAATAGCAGAAATTTTATCTAAATACGATTTGATTAAAATAATACACTGGTATTCAGGGGATAATTCGGAATTAGAAAAGTATACTGCTCAAGGATGCTTTTTCACATTAGGCGTAGATTATCAATATAATTCTAATTCACGTAGAGTATTAGATTATGCAGATATTTCAAAAGTACTTACAGAAACAGATGCATTATTTTCCATTGAATGGGTACATAATAAAAAATTTGATATATCAAAAATTAAAGAGCAACTAATAGAAAGTACTGAGTTCATACAAAAAAATTCTCAAGTAACTGAAGACTTATTTACCAAAAACAGTATGAAAATTTGGAACCAATTAATTTAACATATGTAGATAAATTCTTAAAAAGAAGACCTGTGAACGGGTTTTCTTTTTTATGTCATAAAGAGTAGTTTTATGAAGATTTTGCTTACTCGAAAAGCATAAACATGATAGTTTTATTAGATATTAGAATGATAGTTTTAATAACTCGTATAGTTTTTAAATTATTTTTTTCAATATCTATAGAAGTGTGCTTTTTACTACGAGATTACTTGTAACACTAGTATTTTAAAGTTTTTTGTACTTGTTTGTCATATATAAGGGTGTAGGGAAAACCTAACAATTAAGTGATAAAGGGGAATATGAGAAAGATAATAATTATAGGTGCAATATTGGTAGTCTTAATATCAATCGGATATGGGCAATATGATGCATCAGAAGTCAATAGTGAAGTAGATAGCGAAGTTATCGATTTAACAGGACTGAGCCCAGATCAAATTAGTGCTAAATTAGATGATGCTCCAGAAGAACAAAATTTTATAACTCTAGATGCTGATCAATTGACTAAAGTATCCGGTGCAAAGTTAACAGAAGTTCGTTCTTCAGTAGATTACTCTGAGATTAACTCTACAATGTGGGGATATTGGGGAGTGTATAAAATTGATGGACATTATGTGTTTTGTATTGAACCAGGTAGTGATACGCTCTCAGTTGGTCTAGAAGTGAGTGGTAACAAGAGTAAATACAATCAATTTAAAGAGAGTACTAGAATCTATTTAGACCAAGTAGTATCAAGTGGGATAGAGCACTATAATCAAACAAATAATACAGACTATATATTTTCAACACAATTATTAATTTGGGACTATTTAAGCTCAAACGAGCGTAGTGTCATTGAAAACCCAATGGAAAGTTGGAATCCATACTTTCTAGATAGCTGGACAATTCATAAGCCAGATAAATATAAAGAAGAAATTGCCGATATTGAAAATGATTTAGCATCTTGGGAAGTCATTCCATCATTTTTAAGTAAAGACAAGACTAATCCGAAAGTGCAAACTTTAAAGTATGATGAAGCTACAAACAACTATTCAATCATTCTAAAAGATAGTAATAAAGTTTGGGATAGTAAATATGCAAATTATGATGATTTTGGAAACTATAATGTTAGTAATCCAACTGGTAGCGATAATGTAAAAATATCAACAAAAACTGCCTTAACTAAGCCATCTAGTTTAAGAACTTATAGTTGGGTTCCAGTATTATCTGGAACAGAACAGCTATATGATGCAGGACAAGATATTATCCACGTTGGTGCTGATAAAGAAAGTGGTTATTTGAAAGTTAAAACAGAACCAGTACCAACTGGTGGATTTAAATTAACAAAAGTTGGTGAAAGTATAGATGGTACAACAGCTGCTTTATCCAATGTTGAGTTCACGGTTACATCAAGTACCTATC
>JBKEBI010000087.1:0-13024 GCA_047973085.1 Bacilli bacterium
CGGTTTATTGTGTATCATGTATTTCTCCTTTACCCTCAAAAAATTTACTAAGTGTTTAAATTACATGTTTTAATTTTTCAACACTTACACTATTTCCATTTATATCAACTTTCTTATAATATTTGTTTTTTACTTCAGATTATTTAATCGACTCTGAAAACGATAATGTATATTCCCTACTTGTATTTGATGAAAAGTAATGTTTATAAATACGATTAAAAAATGAAACAATTAGATCAACTTTATATGAAGGAGAATCCCCTTCTTTATCAATCAAGATTTCAAATACTTTATTTAAAAACTGAACTTTTTCAAAAATTGCTGCAGATTCATCACTCTCAAACTCAACAACTTGTGCTTTATAGCTAGAATCTTTCATTGACTTATTTAACTCTTTTTCATTCTCAGTTTCAATCATGTCAGCTGCAGCACCAGAATATACTTTTAAGTGAAGAAAATTTGTTGCATTCTTTTTATCATACTTTTTTACAGTACCTCCCAAAGCAGTAACTAAATCACTATATTCACTATCAGGATCTAAAATATACAAATATTTAAATTCTGGATGACAATACAACTGCGACAATATTTTTTTTACAGTATTCGATTTACCTTGACCCATAGTACCATCTATCATAAAATTAAATGATGTTCTCCCAAAAAAGTATTCTATCAAGTTTAAGTACACTGGTTTTTTCGACTTATTATATCCTAAAAAAACACCTCTTGGTTCTGCGATAGGTTCTGGTGGAATAACAAGCAAATCAGCTAATTGCGTTGATGATGTAAAAAAAGATGGTAATGATCTTAAGTTAAAAGTACTACCTAAGTTAAATATTTCAGCACCTTCTTCATGAATACCATCCAAATTATATACTTCAATATTATTACCTATTAAAGTCGAATTAATTGTATCATCATCTTCTAAATTTTTACTTTTTAATATAATTACTGTCTTAAACAGTGCATTTAATGTTGTGTTATAATGCGTTCCTGAATCTGTCAAATCTTTGGTAGTATTATCAGCAGTTTCTTTATCAATATCATTTATACGTTTTTTTAATAATAAGTTCTGTTTCTCGATACCGATTGTACGCTTCACACTACTTACCACTTCAGATTTTGATTGGATTTGAAAAGAAATACATAATTCTACATCCAAATCGAATATAAATTTCAAAGGATATAAGGTGTCTTTTAAATGCAATAAATTTGACAAAACATAATACCTTTCATCATGAGTATTATATCGTATACCATCTCTTACAATTTCTGTTAATGAAGGAGTATAATTTTCTAGAATGTGCGCTTTAGCATATTCTTCCACTGGAGCAGAACTATTTTTAAAAACTTTACCTGCCTTCTTCAATAACTTTTTATCTAATAAAATTTTTTCTTCAGTATCTGTTACTAAAGTACCTAACTCTTCTATTCCTATATTTAGATTTGATTCTAATCCTATTTGTAACTGCAGTTCTTCTAAATCATTCATTTCTCTATAATTAAGATTTGAATTTCTAAATGCTGTATTTACTATGTCCCTATTTGAAGTAAACAATTCTAATACAACTACCTTGTTCTTCAAAATTATATTTGATTCAATACTTGATATTATTTTCTTCTGTATTTTATTTGCTGAAGGTGAAGATAGAATTTGATTATTGTACTCTTTATTAGGGTTGTTACTTTTTGTATCAAGAACACGAAATTTTCCAGAACATCTAATTACATTTAATAGTGAAGATACCTCTTTAATAAGGTATTCTAATTCTTGATCAGCAGAATAGAATATATTAACATCTCCACTAATAAAAAATTTCATACTTTCTTTTTTTACCACAAATCATACTCTCCCTTCTCTTTAATAATATACTTTTTCTTAGTTATATATTTCAGCTTCCGTATTATATTCAATATTATGTTGTTTTCTCCATCAAATTTTGCAAATAGTATGTAATAAAAAAAAACTAGTATTAAATATGTTGTTGCAATTTTCATAAATGATATAGAATAGTCCCCTATCAAAATTATTGCAAAATATAAAAATGTAAATACAGACAATATTATTAAATGATAAAAATCTAACATAATATAATTTAGTTTTTTATTACTTTGTTTTATAATCTTTACTGCCATTGTTGCTCCTTTCTTTTCTATTTTCCAAGCATACCTACTAAATTTCTAGCAAGCATTGCTGTTGAACTCACTGCATGAATTGAATTTCCACCTGCATTAAATAACCCAAGTCTTCCAAGTGCTGTTTCAATAGGTTTTTTAGCAAGCATTAAAATTATTCCTACTATAAATTTTGCAAATCCTTGAATAGGATCTGTAATTGTTATTGCTGAAAGCAATAAAAACATTCCCATTGACATATAAAATGTTAATAGAATAACGCTCATTACTATCTTGAAGATGTTAAGAAACCAATTCCACAATTCATTCCACCCACTTACTAAAGCATTTATTGCATGAACTGGATAAATAAATACAAATACTTGATTTTGTATTGCATACTTTCCTAAGTCGATTAAAAATTTTACAAACATTATTAATAGAAAAAGTAAATTTAATAGCATGATTATTTGTGCTGCTCCTCCTGTTGTAACATTTGCTAATGCCATAGTAAAAAAATCATCTGCCAAGCCTTCTGAAGTTGCAGTAACAATATAATTAATTCCTGTCTCAGTTACAACACCAAAAAATAATGTTGCGAAATCATATACAAAAAACGACATTAACGCTAGCACTATAAACCTACCACACAAACCAATTACTTCGCGTTTATTTTCATTCATCATATTATTTAGTAATGCAATTACAAAAGCTAAAGCTAACATTATAATTGTTAAACCTACCATTGAATTAATAAAGTCTTTTATGATAGGATTATTTAATATTTCTCCAATTACAAGCCTAACGCTATTACCAAAAACTGCATCTAATACTTCTGCAATTATCTCTGCTAATTCCTCTATTAATTTTTCTAGCATAATTTATTTACCGAATACGAAGTATACTGTTATAGCTAATAATGCAATTACTAGAGTCAAACCAGCAGTTATTAAAAAGCCCTTTCTTCGCTCGCTACTTGCAAGTGCCATTATAATAAAAGTTATACATGCAAGCCCTGCAAGTAACGATACTATTCCTGAAACACTTGAAAAAATATTCTTTAGCACCTCTGTAAGAGAAGAAAAGAATCCATCACTTGTTTCATTCATCTTTTTTTCAAATTGGTCTGGTGTTGTAATTCCTTCTAAAAATTTAAAGTTTATTTTCATTTTCTTTACCTCTTTCCTTTATAATTTACATATCCAAAATTTTGGATGCTTCTTCTGATAATTTTAAATCATATGCTTTCACTCCACAAAATCACCTCCTATTCTTCGAAAATACCATAAATGTCATTAAGTGAGTCTCTCATCAATCCTTCGTACTTATAATTACCATAATCATAAAACTTCTCTACATATCCATTTTTAGCTAATTCTTCTTGAACTAAAATCCCATCAGCCCATACCCATGCAAGTGTTCGATCATATTTATCAGTCTTATCTCCATCGTATTCTAATTGGATTTCTTTAGCATTACTAAGCAAATCACATGTAAATGTACTTGCTTCTTTTCCATAAGGTTCAATCTCATTAGTTGACTCTGGAGTATCTACAAACAAAAAACGCACTTTCGTACGTTCACCATTTATATTAAACCATGCTGTATCTCCATCTACACAACTATCTAAAGTTACATAATCATTTGAAAGTGTTTCATTATACTCAACTTTTAATACTTTATTATATAAACCTATACCTAGTGATAATAATATTACAGAGAGACTTAATATATTTTTATATTTAATCTTTATCATATTTCCTCCTAATAATTTATTAAATAGCTAAAATTTAAAATGGTAAATCATCATTGGAAATATCTATACTATTTCCAAAATCTGCAAAGGGATCATTATTGCTTACAAATTCTATTCCTAATTGATTTGATTCATCTAAATCAACTTTTCTTTTATTTGCGTCAACAAACCCTTGAGGTTTTGTAGCATTTTTTTTGTTTTGTAAATTTTCTAGAAAATTTACTCTTTCAGCTACAACTTCAGTTACATATATACGTTGCCCATCATCTTTATTATAATTTCTGGTTTGTATCCTTCCTTCAACTGCACACAAGCTACCCTTTGAAAGAAACTTGCTAACGTTTTCAGCATTTCTTCCCCAACAGATAACTTGAATAAAATCAGCTTCACGTTCACCGTTTTTCGTAGTAAAGTTACGATTAACTGCTAAATTAAAAGAACAAACAGCCTTTTTACTTTGAGTAAACCTCATATCTGGTTCTCTTGTAAGGCGTCCTATTAATACTGCTTTATTTAACATTTTGAAATTCCTCCTTATCACAAATTTTTACAATTATTACATCATTATTCATAGTTCACCTAAACAAACTATGTTCCCGCCTCTTCGTTCCTTTATTACTCCAGACTCTAATTTGCTTACATAACTATATACATAGCCTTTGCTTTTACCCAAATATTTTGCAACATCATCTATTGTTCCTGAAAAAATAAGCTCTTCATTACCATCATTTTCATATATTGCATATTCTTTCTTGTTCATTATTTAACCTCCTTCTTATTCCAAATAAAAAAAGTGAAATTAATCACTTTTCAAAGTTTGCTATATCCTTTGTATTCTCTCTTATTAGCTTCAATCTATTTTTAACAACAATTTCTTTTTTTGTCCCTAAATATTCACTAAATAAATAAAAAAGGGGATAAGGTCTATCTTGAATATGACCATAAGTTGTTGTCTCAATAAAATCATGTACCTTTGTAAATTCATAAAGAACATCATCACTTATAACTTCATTTATATCTTGCATCAAGCTACACTTGTTGCTTGTTCCATACATTCTACAAATACTAGGTCTAAAATTGTATATGTCGCATTTCCCATTATTCAAAAAAATACATGCAGGAAGTTTATATCTATTTTTCTCATTCTCAAAATATTCATATATATACCTGGTATCTGTCGAAGCATATTGACCATCAGGCATTTTTGTTACCAAAATATCATATTTTTCAGGATAATTTAACATATAAAAATTCCGTACTTCATTAGCTTTTTTTATATATGGTTTCAAAGATTTTCCTCTAGTTTCTAATTCATGTACAATATACAAAAAATCATTGAAAGAGATAAAGAAAAAATCATGACAACACAAACTACAATTTTTCTGGCATATACCATTTAAATTTACTCTTTCTACTTCTTTATCGAATTTGTAATCAATATCTTTAATTGCACAAAGTTTAGATTTTTCATGAATATTTACTACAGAGTTAACAATATTAGCGTTTCTTTTTAGTTTTCTTTTTGAGCTCATTAGTTAATACCTCGTATTCATTTTCTACATCAACAATAAATAACTCCTCAATTTTTTCAAATGTTTTATATGATTTATAATATGTAATGCCATTATAAAATTTTTCACTAGTTTTATCAACTGCAACCATACTACTCACCTCCTTATTCAAAAATAAAAAAGTGAAATTAATCACTTTTCTAACTCACTTTTTACAAGTTCTATTTCTTTGTATAAATTATCTATCTTTTTTAAGTCAACCTTATCTTCTACAAAGTAATTACAATATGATTTCAATTCCACCTCATTCATTGATATTGTAGAGTTTTGACACACATCCTTAGAACGAGTTGCAATATACCTATCATCTAAAAATATTCTATCTAATTTTTTATTAGTAAACTCATCTATAGGATACATGTATAATTGCACATCTCCTGGTAAAACTGGAAACAAGTAACTACTAAATGTCACAATTTCATTGTTGGTATATAAATATGTATCATCACCAATATTATCATTTTGTAAATAAAACATAATGTAGTCCTCAAAATTTCCATCACCATATTCAACCTGCATTACCAAATAATTAAATATCGGCAAAACAGTATCTGTTTCTATGTATGCTGTTTGAAATTCTAAACCTATATAACAATCCCTACCACACTTTGAACTTATTACTCTTTTATCTTCAATATCTTGCTCAGAGTTACTACTATACTTCCTTTTGTTATCTTCTGATAAAACTGTTGCAATTGTTGAACTATACATACCATTTTCAAACAAAGAAGTGTAATTAGTTTCTTTTGATGATCCGACACTAAAATTATATATATCGCCATTCTCATTTGTATAAAATACTTTAATTTCTTCAATCTTTGTATATGATGGGTCTAATTTAATATTATGATCATAGTCATAAATAAACTTATTAGTATTTGAGTCAATTCTATATAAACTTGAATCATTTCCAAATTCTTCTTTTGGAAACATTAAAAATGAACATTCAGCATATTTTTCATCATAACACAAGTTCGTGCTAATAACATCATCAGTCAACTCTAAATCTAATTTTGCTGGAAAAATATTTTTTTGTAAATCACTCCCAACAAATGCAATAACAAGTCCTAAAACTGAAATTATAGTAATACAAACACTACCAATTTTAAACATTCTACTTTTTTCTTTTTTCTCTCTGATTATCCATTTCACAATATATTCTCCATCATTCATTATAATATCTAACCATATTATAACAAATAATAAACTGAAAATCATCATATAATTACTCCTTTACTATACTTTATTCTCTCATGTTTTCTTTAGAATCATCTATCCAACCATTTCCTCACAAACTACCAAAACTCCAGACAATATAATTATTAACCATGCTGCTTCTGTAATTTCACCTGTTATATAATAACATAATACATTAAGTAATATAATCTTTGACTTTTCTATTATAAGCTGACTCTTTTAAATAATAATTATATTTTTGTTGCTTATCCATCAAATTATTTTTACGCTTGATATCTTCATTTACATAATCACTAAATCTTAACATACTTCCATAATTCATCTTTTTCACCTCTTTTCTCAAAAAAAGGAACGAAATTTATATTCAGTCCCCGTACATTAATTATTAAATTTTAAATTATTTTTTTAACATTGACCTTAACTCTGCAATTTCATCGGTATTCTTTTTTACTTGTTTTTTCACATTTTGATATTCTTTATTATTTTCACGTAACTTTGATACCCACATACTGAATCTATTTCTCATAATATTAGTGTTGGCATTATCACTATTTAGCAAATACGTTCTTATTGATTTAAATATTGATTTTATTAAAGATGCAATTGAAATACACATTATAATAAAAAGTAAGATCCATAAAGTTATTAATAAAGATACGTTTTCACTTGTTAAGTTTCCTAAGTGAATATAATTATCAATTGCTTTTTCTACAATTGAAACGATAAATCCATATACGCTTATAAAAACTATTCCCACACTTAATAATGTAATTATAATTATAATAAAGTTTGAATACATATTTCCAATTTTATTATTTTGCTCATCAATACATTTATTATGAGCAGCAATATTTGTATTTAATTCTTCTACTAACTCATCAAACTTTCTATATATATTATCTAACTCTCTTTTTTCCACATTGTTTTCTAAAGTTTTTATATCTTCTTTTATTTCCCATGATTTATCTAATTCAATTGGCATTCATTTTCTCCCATATTGCTTCAGCATTTGCATCAAATGCCTCAAACCACTCTTCTGTATAAAACTCTTTTATTTTACTATGATCTATTTTATCAGTACTATATCCTCTCTCATTATTTACAAACTGCCACGGAGTTTTACCTGTATCTTTAAAAATATCTTCATGTGTCAGCTGTGAAAGTGCTGCAGCAGAACACTTTCCCATTAAATAAACTATCTTTTCTATAGATTTTTTCTCTTCTTCACTTAATCCATCAAAGCTTACATTATTTACATACTTTGAAATTAATCCAAAATTTTTATAAAGTATATCTTTTCTTATATCACTCTCTACTGGTCCATTTTCCCATGCTTCAAATTCAACACCATTGAAGCCTTCACAATCATAATATGCTAAATGATATGCTAAAGAAAAGTACAATAATTTATGATACTTCATATGCGATACATTATAAATACCATTTTCTTTTAATTGCTGATTTATATATGCAACATACATATTTTTTGAACTCATATTATCTCTCCTTTTCAATATACTAAGTATATTAACAACGCAATTATACCACACATTATCCTCCATTTCAAAACTACAGTACATTTTATCCATTCAAGTTATATTTTATCATTATTGTTTAATTCCAAAATGTTCTTTAGATTCCTTTTTTACAGATCACAAATCTATTTAGTTTTATCTATTGTTTGATGTATATTGTTTGATGATAGAATAAAAGTGATACCATTAAAAAGAGAATATACTGTAGAATAACAATATCTACAAAAGTAGCAATACAAAAAATTAAATTCAAATTGTTCATTTTAATCTCACCTCATATTTTAATATTTTAGAAAACAAAAATAGTGCTGTGATATAATAACATAATACATTAAGTAATATAATTATATCATAGTAATAGAAACAATTGTTACAAACAATAGAAGTAGAGAATATATTAAAATTGAAGTACAACAATCAATTATATCTTTACATTCTGTATCATTTAAATTACTAATAGATATTTTCATTGTTTTCTTCAAAATATATATAATACTAATTATATATATAATAGAGTGTACTAAAAAAATATATAGTATATTAAATTCCATAACTAACTCTTAACTACAGTTACTAATTTTCTAAAAACTACTAAAATAAATGCAATCACTATTGTAATAAGTTCTGCATTTACCATCCCTGTTGCGACAAGCTCTTTTTGATTAAGTGCTGATATTGCTAAAAATGCTCCATCTTCACTAACAACAAACTCAATTAAACCATCATATACAATTGTTCCATCTGGTGCTTTAACTTCTTTTAGATACTTTGTTCCATATTCAATATCATAAACTATTCCTGCACCTGGAATACTAACTGTTCCGTTTGCTTTATCAAAACTTACATCAACTAAATCTTTTTTGTTATCATCACTAATCTTATTATATTCTTCAACAGTTATTACAAGCTTATCTTTTGTTACAACAGTTGCTAAATACTCTTTATCAGAGTCTAGTATTTTAAATTCAGCATTTGCATATGTAGTTTTTTCATTATCTATCTTTTGAACTATCATACTATTTGTAACCTTCTCATTTGGTGCAGATAACTCAATCACTACTCCACCCTCTAATACTTCAAAGTAGATGTATTTGTCTCTTAAAACGTATCCTTCTGGACTTATTACTTCTTTTAAAGCGTATATTCCTACTGGTACATTATCTAGTATAATTTTTCCCTCAGAAGATATGTAATAGTTTGCTTCAATTGGTAATGAGTAACTATTTTCAGGTACTAATACATTTGGTGCTTCTATCACACCATCATCAGTAATATTTAAATCATATGCCTCTTCACCATTTTCATCTACTGCAATATGTTGAATGGTATCGTTGATGTATGGATTACATACTGGCTCTTGTTCCTGATTTTCAGTTTCAACAGAATCACATGAATATAACTCAAACGCACTACCTTTAATAACCTCACCTGTATCTGCATCAGTTTTAGATAGTTCTATACGGGATGTAGTATCAATAAAATTTGCAGATGGAGAAGTTACTGCGATTGGATCTGCATATCCAGCACCAACTAAATCTTGTACCCCTGCTGCAGTATATTTAATTGCTGCACGCTTTTTTATGTTACTCGTAAACTTTGGTGTTGCACTACCTTTATAATTTAAATCTTTACTATAAAATCTAAACTTTTGGTTAGAGTTAATTGTTTTGCCATTTCCATGTAATGTTCCATTTTCTAACTGGATAGAAACTCCAGTTGGCAAATTACTAATTGTTACAGTAGAGCCACCACTAACACTATACCAATCCGTAATGTTAGCACGAACGCTTTCACTATAATATGCTGTAGTACTAACTGGTGCAGTTATACTTACATCAGCATTAGGTACAGTTCCATTATTACCTCTTGCAACAAGTTGATTCAAGTACGAGTCTCCTTGTGCTAGAAGCCAACTTTGTGTCATTACATATCCTCCAGGTACCATTGAGAAACCTCCAGGAAACAGATATGTATTTAGAGCAAGATAAGTTGCATTATATGCGTCATTATCATCATATCCTGCAGGCCTATCATTTCCTATGTTCATTGGGAACCCATATGCTAGTATAGCCATAACCCCTGGATTGTTATATATAGTTCCAGCTGAGTAATTTTGTCCAGTCGGAAAATCTGCACCCGGCTGGATACAATACACGTCACCGACACCTTGAATCCAAAGACGCGCTATCCAAGTGCTACTTGCACCTTGCTTCCAGACATTAGATGAAGTTGTACTTCCAATACCTCTAGTGTCTTTACCACTATTTTTGGCAATAATCTCTTCTTTGCTCATATTAGAATACACAACGTTACCATCTTCTGTTTTTCCAATTGCATAGTTTAGTCCGTTTTCTTCAAGAATAACTTCTTCGTCAACTTCATCTTCATTTACTTCTTCTAAACTATTAACAAAGTCTTCCTCGCTCATATTGATAACATTTTCGCTTTCTTCAACGTTTTGTTCTTCGGTATCATTTGATACCACTTCTTCTGTTTCTGTTGTTGCATTTATTTCTATTTTGCTAAAAATTCCTGTAACTAAAAATAGTGCTACGAAAGTAACACTTACTAATTTTAAAATATGTTTCATATTTCCTCCTAATTTTTCCCATTAAAAAAAGGCATACTAGCCTCTTTATAAATTATTTAATTCTTAATACGGCTTCCATATCATTGGACAATTGGAACTAACTGCATCAGTTTGGCAATTGGTATAATCTATCACCCACATACCACAACCCATTCCATCATTTAAATTATAATATGGTGCTGGGCATCCACCAGAACTGCCACCAGAGTTACCACCACCAGCATAACCACCTGAACTCCCTCCATTTGAAGAACCTCCATTAGATTCTCCTCCAGACCATGTACTTCCACTTGATCCATTATTATAGCCACCGTTGTAACTACCTTCGTTTGATGGTGCTGGTATTTCTTTTGTACCAACTGTTGTAACTTCTGTTACTGCATCGACAATAGTTGTATTAATGTCTGTTGTATCATTCCACTCACCATTAACATAAATATTTAGCATTGAAGTATTTTCACTACCATTTACGCCTTTAGTTGTAACTTGTTTATAATCAGTATACTGACTCGAATCTTGCTTTGTCTCTTTAGTATACTCAATTACTTTACTCACTTCTCTAACTACTTCATGAGTAACATTTATTTGATATTCATACTCACTTAATTGTACAATATCAACACTCTCTACTTCACTTAAATTAAGTTCTTCAGTATATTCACTTTCAATCTTAATCACTTTCTCACGTGAATTGTCAAGTAAATCATTTTGATACTCTTGCAGTTCTTGATCAAGAACTTTATTCATTTCATACTTTGAAGATGTATAAATGACTTCATTATTTACAACCAAATCAATCTCTTCAAAGAAAAACGTTCCTGTTGGTATTCCTAAAGTTAATAAAACTACTGGTATCATCATTTTCAAATATAAAATCATATATATCACTCCTTTTACTTAATTATACAATTCTTAGATGTTTCACATATAATTGTATGTTGGTTACTTCTTATATCAACAATCAACTTCACTAGATTTTCATCCTTATAAAATACAACTAAGTATTCTTACCAACTACAACACCAATTAAAAATTCTATAATACCCATTATTCATCACCATTAATATCAATAGATCTCATTTTATCTTCTCGTGTCATATACTTCTGATTATCTTTGTAAAACTTTCCGTATTCAATTGAAGATTTTCTAGAATGAAGCATCAACTTTATTTTATCAAAAGTTTTGAACTCATATATATTGTCCTTACTTTTTAATGGCAATATCAATTTCATATTAGCTAGCATAATAGTTTGAAGCTCTTCACACTGAGAAAGCAGTAATGATAGAATATTTATAATCATTAGTAAGTCTGTTTGTCTTATAAAACAATAAATTGAAATATTATTTATTTCTGATGATAATACTAAATTTATGTATTTAGTATTTTTTAGTAATTTATACTGATTAGAGTTATAAGCATTCCTTAATTCAAACAAATCTTTTGCCTCATAATATTTACCAAATTCTTCATAATTTAATCCATACTCATTATTAATATTATATTCTACCATATTAATATTTAATACGTTTATCATTTTTATAAATGAGCCAAACGATTTTATATGTGGATTAAGTAAAAAAATCATTCTATTTGTTGAATAAATTTTCATTGTATTATCTACTAATATATTCTTCAAGTTATTATTTCTGCTATGATGAATAAAAACGTTTTTCTTAGATAGTTCTAAGTTGATTACATTCCCATCTCTATCAAAATCTATTTCAATATGAGGGTTCCAAATTATGCTGTTATCAATTCCATATTTAACTTTATCATCTTGCCTAACAAATCTATCAATTAAAATCCTATATAAGTTATTTGGACCTCCTCCACCATATCCACAATTCATTGATGTAAAATGATATTGCTTTCCATTATATGATTCAACTATTGTATTTACTGAACTAGTACTTGGTGTATACTTTGTAAATAAAAAATTTTCATTATCTAAAAAAGAAGTAATTTTCTTAATAGGTAGTATATTATCTAAATTATCATCAATATATTTCTTTTCACTTGAATCTAATCCATTTTTATTTACTAAAACAACTACATCTTTCATTATTTACTCCTTTTGTATAAATATCGTTTTAACTAATTCAGATTCTAGCTTTAATAAATTATTGCTCTTTATAAGCAATATACTATAAATTATTAAAAAAACATTTAACATAATAGATATTATAATTATTACATACATTATATCATATCCTTTCTCAAAATTCATTAATTAAAATAACATTGCAATTAATTTATTT
>JBKEBI010000008.1:0-1602 GCA_047973085.1 Bacilli bacterium
TGTTGCCAATATTGGTACTCCTGAAGATTTAGAAGGAGTTATTAACAATGGATCTGAAGGTGTAGGACTGTATAGAACAGAGTTCTTATATATGAATGCAACAGAGCTTCCTAATGAACAAAAACAATATGAAGCTTATAAAAGAGTTTTAGAAACGTTGGGTGATAAACCGGTAGTTGTTAGAACATTAGATATCGGAGGAGATAAGGAACTATCGTACTTAAAATTCACTGAGGAGATGAATCCATTTCTTGGGTATCGTGCGATTAGGCTTTGTTTAGATCGAAAAGATATATTTAGGGTACAACTAAGAGCGCTTTTAAGGGCATCGATTTTTGGAAATTTAAAAATAATGTTTCCTATGATTGCAACATTAAATGAATTTAGAGAAGCAAAAAAGTTATTGATGGAAGAAAAAAATAATTTGAAAAATGAAGGTGTTGCTGTATCAGATGATATTGAGATTGGTATTATGGTAGAAATCCCATCCACAGCAATGATGGCTGATACTTTTGCTAAAGAAGTAGATTTCTTCAGTATTGGAACAAATGATTTAATTCAATACACAATGGCTTGTGATCGTATGAGTGAGAAAATATCATATTTATATCAACCGTATAATCCAGCAATTTTGCGTATGGTTAAGAATGTTGTAGATGCAGCTAATAAAGAAGGTAAATGGGCTGGAATGTGTGGAGAAATGGCTTCTGATCCAATTGCTATTCCGCTTTTATTGGGACTTGGATTACATGAGTTTTCAATGTCAGCAACAGCAGTATTACCATCACGTTTGCAAGTATCTAAATTATCTAAATCAGAAATAGAAAAGCATATTCCAACAATTTTAAATTTAGATACAGCGGATAATGTTAAGAAATATGTGGAAGAAAACATTTTACAGTAAATAATTAAGTGAACAGTAATTGTTCGCTTTTTTTATTACGTATAAATAAAAGTCAATATATCAAGCGTGTTATAATTAAACTTGATTGGGAGTTAATATGAAAGAATTAATAGTAATAGGTGCAGGTCCAGCAGGACTTACAGCAGCACTTTACGCTTCAAGAGCTGGAGTGGATACAATGATAATTGAAAAAGGTGCTCCAGGTGGTAAAGTTTTCGTCACTCATAAAGTAGAAAATTATCCAGGTTTTGAAAGTATAACAGGAAGAGAACTTGCACAAAATATGCATAAGCACGCTTTAAAGTTTGGAGCTGAATATCAGTATGGTGAAGTTCTATCAGTTGAAGATCATGGAGAATATAAATTAGTAAAAACGAATATTGATGAGTATCAAGCAAAAAATGTGATTCTTGCAACAGGGACAGAAAATAGAAAATTAAACGTCAAAGGTGAGGAAGAATTTGCTGGAAAAGGTGTATCTTATTGTGCGATATGTGATGGTAATTTCTTTAAAGATTTAGAAGTAGCAGTAATCGGTGGAGGAAATAGCGCTTTAGAAGAAGCGTTGTACTTAGCAGATTTATGTAAAAAGGTAACAATAGTTCATCGTCGTAATATTTTTAGAGCAGAAAATTATATAGTGGAAAAAGTAAAAGCACGTGATAATATTGTTTTTGAATTAGATAGCGTTACTGATG
>JBKEBI010000022.1:0-34860 GCA_047973085.1 Bacilli bacterium
TACACCTGTTCCCATTCCGAACACAGCAGTTAAGCACTTTTGCGCTAATTGTAGTACTTCTGTGCGAGACTTAGTCATTGCCGGTCTTTTTTTTTGCTCTTTTTTTCCTTTTTTGTTGACTCTTACATTATGAGAGAGTATATAATATAATTGTAATATATTACAGAACAATTATAAGGAGGATTTTATGTATAAAATTGGTGAATTTTCTAGACTATCTAAAATAACTGTTAGAATGTTAAGGCATTATGATGAAGTAAATTTATTAAAGCCTATTCATATTGATCAATTTACAGGATATAGATATTATTCTTCAAGTCAGTTGTCAAAATCAAGGTATATTGTATTATATAGAGATATGGGTTTTGGCGTGGATGAAATTAAGGAACTGATTAATTCTAATACAAGTGATGTAGAGAAGCTTTTATTAAATAAGCTTGAAGAAACTTCTAATAGTATTAGTAAAGAAAATGATAGATTAAAACTTATAAAAATCAGGATGAAAAGTCTTGGGAAGGAGAGTAATATGAAGAATAAGGTTGAAGTTAAAAGTATTTCTAGTATAAAAGTTATTTCTCTAAGAAATATTATTCCAAATTATTATGCTGAAGGTGATCTATGGGCAAAATTAGGAAAATATGCTGAGGAAAATAAAATTGAAGTTACAAATGACGTGGAATCAACAGGAATTACAATATATTATGATGATGAGTGGAAACAAGATGATTGTGATGTTGAAGTATGCATGAAAGTTAAGGTGCTAGGAAAAAGTACAGGGGACATAGTTTTTAAGGAAATAGAAGCTATAGAAAAAGTTGCATGTATTAATGTGGAAGGTAATTACGATAAACTGAGTGAAGGATATGCAACTCTAGGACAGTGGATTGAAGAAAATGACTATACTATATGCGGTAATTGCAGGCAAATCAATATAAAGCATCCTAGTAACGAGAGAAATCCGGATAAATATTTAACAGAAATCCAAATACCTATAGATAAGCTAAACTAAAAATATTTCTCAGCATTATAATAATTGCTGAGTTTTCTATTTTATGAATTATTTCTTGTTAATAGTAGTTATAGTTAATTATATATGTTATAATGTACTTGTAAATTGAATATTTTTTGTATAACTGCCCTGATATGGTGGGCGAGTATCTACCTTGAAACCGTAAAATTCAAGACTACAAAAACAGAGGAAATGTTATTTTTAGCATGCTTGTTTTTGTAGTGAAAACAAGTATGTTTTTTTATTTGATAAGGAGGAAATATGGTAAAAGTAGCAGTAATAATGGGATCAAAGAGTGATTGGTCAGTAATGAAAGATAGTGTGGATGTATTAGAGGAATTTGATATTTTATGTGATTATAAAATAGTTAGCGCTCATCGAACGCCTGAGTACATGTTTGAATTTGCTAAAAAATGTGATTATGACATAATTATTGCAGGTGCAGGTGGAGCTGCTCATCTACCTGGAATGGTAGCTGCCATTACTACTACACCAGTAATTGGTGTACCAATAAAATCCTCAAGCCTTTCTGGAATTGATTCATTATTATCAATTGTTCAAATGCCTGGAGGAGTACCAGTAGCTACAGTTGCAATAAATCAGGCTAAAAATGCAGGGCTTCTTGCAGTTTCTATTTTGGCAATTAACGATATAAGATTAAAGGAAAAGCTTTTTAATTATAGAAGATATATGAATAAAGTAGTGATGGAGGATACACTATAAAATGAAAATTGGTATTATTGGTGGAGGACAGCTGGGTATGATGATGGCTGAGGCTGGAAAATTACAGGGACATACAATTTACAGTCTTGACCCTAGCAGTAATTGTTCTATTTTAAAGTTTTCGAGTAAGCATTATTGCTGTGATTTTGATGATAAAAGTTGTATAGAAAAGTTGTGTAAGGAAGTTGATATACTCACTTACGAGTTTGAAAACATTGACTATGAAGTCGTATCTCAACTTGAGAAAGAATACCTAATTTATCCTAGTTCGAAATTATTATATTACAGTCAAAATAGATTTGTTGAAAAAAGTTTTGCCAAGCAACTTGGAATAAAAACAGTAAATTTCACTAAAGTTTCTAGTGTGGAAGAATTGAAATCTATATACAATGGGAATAAATCAGTTTTAAAAACACTTAGTGGAGGATATGACGGGAAAGGACAAGCTATTATATCTATTAATATAAGTAAAGCTGCAATTGATTTAGTTAATAGCAGTGAGTGTATTTTAGAAGAATTCATTGAGTATGACTACGAAGCGAGCGTAATAATTACAAGAAAATTGAATGGAGAGATACAATTTTTTCCATTAGTGAAAAATATTCATAAAAATAATATTTTATTTCAAACAATAGCAACTAATTTTATTGATAAAAAACTTGAGAAAAAAGCAAGAGATTATGGAAGACTATTAGCTGAGTCACTAAATTTATGTGGGACTCTTTCTATAGAGTTTTTTATAAAAGATAATCAGCTTATTTTTAATGAGATGGCACCTAGGCCACATAACTCAGGGCATTATACAATTGAAGGGTGTAATGTTAGTCAGTTTGCTAATCATATTAGAGCTATTGTAGATGACGATTTAGTTAAACCAATTTTAAAGTATGAATCAATGATGTTTAATATTTTAGGTGAGGATATAAATAAAGATTTTAGCCTATATGGTGGAGCTTTTCATAATTATAATAAGAGTAAAGTGGTTAAAAATAGAAAGATGGGGCATATTACTTTTGTCGCAGAAAGTGTTAGCGAATTAAATAATAAAATACAAAAATATTTGGAGGATTTATAATGATATCAAAAAGAGTATATGTGGAAAAACAGGATCAGTTCAATTTAGAAGTAAAAGAATTAGTGAATGATATAGCCTCAAGTTTAGAGATTAATCTTAATAACTTGAGAATTCTAAATATCTATGATTTGATTGATATAAATGAAGAAAAACTGAATATGTATGTAAGTGAAGTTTTGTTAGAGCCAGTTACCGATACTTATTGTTATGATATAGATTTAAAAAATAAGTCATACTTTGCAGTGGAGTATTTACCAGGACAATTTGATCAACGTGCAGAAAGTACAATGCAGTGCTTGAAGTTAATTGATGAGGATTTTAATGGGGTGGTTACAAGTGGCAAAATTTTTATTTTTAATAAAGTTAGTGAAGAAGAATTAATTAAAATAAAAGAGTATTACATTAATACTGTTGAAAGCCGTGAAAAAGATTTATCTATAATTAATGTAGATGTGGATATAAATGTTAAGGATGTAGAAATAATCAAAAACTTTATTACTATGAATAATAAAGAATTAAGCCAATTTTTTAATGATAATAATCTTGCAATGAATTTTGATGATTTAGTGCATATTCAGGATTATTTTAAAGCTGAAAAGCGTAATATCACTGAGACAGAACTTTTACTTCTTGATACTTATTGGTCAGATCATTGTAGACATACTACATTTGAAACTGTTTTAGAAAATATTGATTTTAAGGATGGAATTTTAAAATCAAAGTTTGAGGAAATTTTTGATAGATATCACGAAATGAGAAAAGAATTAAGCAAAGAAGAAAAGCCAGTAACTCTAATGGATATGGCGACGATATGTGCGAAGTATCAAAGATCATTGGGTATTTTAGATAATTTGGAAATTAGTGATGAAGTTAATGCAAGTAGTATTTATGTGAATGTTGATGTTAATGGGAAAAATGAGAAATGGCTATTAATGCTAAAGAATGAGACGCATAATCACCCTACAGAAATTGAACCTTTTGGAGGGGCTTCAACTTGTGTTGGTGGAGCTATTCGAGATCCTCTTTCAGGAAGAAGCTATGTTTATCAAGCAATGAGAATAAGTGGTAGTGGTAATCCATTTGAAAAAGTAAGAGATACTTTAAAGTACAAACTTCCACAAAAAACTATTAGTAAAATTTCAGCAAATGGGTATAGTTCTTACGGTAATCAAATTGGACTCACAACTACTTATGTACGTGAGATTGTAGATAGAAGTTATGTTGCTAAACACCTAGAAGTTGGAGCTGTTGTAGGAGCAGTACCTGCTAAAAATATTAAGCGAGAAACTCCTGATGTTGGAGATGTGATAATTCTTTTGGGAGGAAAGACTGGAAGAGATGGAATAGGTGGGGCGACAGGATCATCAAAAGAGCATGATAAAGACTCGCTTGATAAATTGGGAGCACAAGTACAGAAAGGAAATGCTATTGAGGAAAGAAAGATTCAAAGGTTATTTAGAAATAGTGAAGTAACTAAGATGATAAAGAAGTGTAACGATTTTGGTGCAGGTGGAGTTGCAGTAAGTATTGGTGAGATTGCCGAAAGCATTGAAATTGATTTAGATCAAGTATCACTTAAATATAAAGGTTTAAATGGAACAGAAATTACACTTTCAGAATCACAAGAGCGCATGAGTGTTGTTGTTAGTAGTGCAGATGCCAAAAGGTTTATTGAGCTTTCTAATATAGAAAATATTGAGGCGAGAGTTGTTGCTAAGGTAACTGATGATAATAGATTAAGAATAATTTGGAATAATCAAACTATAGTAGATATTTCAAGAGAATTTATTGCAACTAATGGGGTTCGCAAACATAATAATGTTGTTGTTGAGAATAACTTTAGTACTGATGATTTTAAGTTAAATAAGAATTTATATCAATTATTAAATGATGATAATGTTGCTAGTCAAAAAGGTCTTGTTGAAATGTTTGATTCTACAATTGGTGCAACTACAGTGCTGATGCCATTTGGAGGAAAAAATTATTTAACTCCTGTGCAAGTAGGTGTTCAAAAAGTTCCAGTTTTAAAGGGAAATACTGATACTTGTAGTATATTATCATATGGATTTAATCCTCGTATTGCATCTACTTCAGCTTTCCATGGTGCTATTTATGCAGTAATTGAGTCAATTACAAAAATTATAGCATGTGGAGGTAATTTAGCTAATACAAGAGTATCATTTCAAGAATATTTTGAAAAATTAGGAGACGATGCAGTTAAGTGGGGAAAACCCTTTCAAGCATTACTTGGGGCACTTTACGCTCAAGATGAGTTAAGTGTTGCTGCAATTGGTGGTAAAGATAGTATGAGTGGAACTTTTCAAGATATTAATGTAATCCCTACTTTAATTTCTTTTGGACTATGTCCCGGGAAATCATCAAATATAATTTCACCTGAATTTAAAGCCACTGGCAACTATATATATATATTTAAACATGATAGTGATGATAATCAGCTTCCTAATTTCAAGCAATTAAAATCAATCTATAAAAGTGTTGAGAAGTTAATTCAAAATAAGATTATTATTAGTGCTTATGCTGTTGAATATGGAATAGCTGAGGCAGTAGCTAAGATGAGTTTTGGAAATGATGTATGTGCAAGAATCAATACCAATTTATCTCTTTATGATTTAAATTATGGTTCAATAGTTGTAGAGTCATGTGTTGAAATTGATGATAAAAATGCTGTTTTAATTGGAAAAACAAGTGAGGAATTAGTAATAAATTCTGAAGTTTATGATTTAGAAAAGTTAAAAAATATTTGGTTAAATAAATATGATAAGTTATTTAAAGTAGTAAACAATGAAAAATTAGATACTATAAATATTAATTATAATAAGAAATATGAAAAATCTATTGCTGAAACCGCATTTGCATTTATTCCAGTTTTTCCTGGTACAAATTGTGAATATGATATGGAAAAAGCATTTAATAATGTAGGTATTGATACAGAGATGTTTGTATTTAGAAATCAAACTACAGAAGAAATAAAAAGCTCTATTAATAATATGGCAAGTATGATTGATAAAACAAATATTTTAGTGTTATCAGGTGGATTTTCTGCAGCTGATGAACCTGATGGAAGTGGAAAATATATTGCTTCAATTTTAAAAAATATTAAAGTTCGTACAGCAATTGAAGAGTTACTTGCTAGAGGGGGACTTATTATTGGGATTTGCAATGGATTTCAGGCTTTAGTAAAGTGTGGGCTATTACCATATGGAAAATTTGGTATGGTTGATGATTCAAGTCCAACACTGTTTAAGAATAAAATTTCAAGACATGTTTCACAATTTGTAAACACTAAAGTGATGTCAAATGCGTCTCCATGGCTTAGAGATTTTAAAGTTGGAGAAATACATAAAGTACCTATTAGTCATGGTGAAGGTCAATTTGTTATAGGTGAGAATTTAGCTAAACAATTGTTTGAAAATGGACAAGTAGCTTTTTGTTATTGTGATAGTAAAGGAAATATTACAGGATCTAGTAATGAGTCTCCAAATGATTCAAGTTATGCGATTGAAGGAATAATTTCACCTTGTGGACAAATTTTAGGTAAGATGGCCCATAGTGAAAGGTATGATGAAGGATTGTATAAAAATATTGCAGATGTATGTAAGCAAAAATTATTTGAAAACGTGACTGGATATTTTAAGGGAGGTAGCGACAGTGAATAAGGAATTTTTATATGAAGGGAAAGCAAAAATTATTTATAAATATGGTAGAGATATTTTAGTTCATTATAAAGATGATGCCACTGCTTTTAATGGAGAGAAGAAAGGTTTAATAGAAAACAAGGGAATTATCAACAATAAAATTACAGCGATAATTTATAAATATTTAAATAAAAATGGTGTTTCTACTCATTTTATAGAAATGCTTAATGAAAGAGAGCAACTTTGTAAAAAAGTTGATATTATTCCTTTAGAAGTAATAGTGAGAAATACAGTTGCTGGTTCAATGGCTAAACGCTATGGTCTTGTAGAAGGAATAAAACTTTCTACTCCGGTATTTGAATTAAGCTATAAAAATGATGATTTAAATGATCCATTAATTAATGATTATCATGTGCTTGCAATGAATTTATGTAGTGAAAATGAATTATCAAAATTATATGAAATGGCTAAGATAATAAATGAATTATTAATAAAATTATTCTCAAGAATTGGAATTTATTTAGTAGATATGAAATTTGAATTTGGAAAAGATAGCACAGGTAATATAGTGCTTGCTGATGAAATAAGCCCTGATACATGTAGACTTTGGGATGTCGAAACTAATCTGAAAATGGATAAAGATAGATTTAGAAGAGATTTAGGAAATGTAGAAGAGGTATATATCGAAATTCTTAAGAGATTGGAGAAAATATGTTAAGGCTATTTGAATTAGATGATGATAAATTTCATGAAGAATGTGGAGTTTTTGGAGTTTTTAATCAAAAAAATGCAAGTGAATTAGTATATTATGGTTTGCATGCACTTCAACATCGTGGACAAGAAGGTTGTGGGATTGTTGTAAATAATGAAGGGAAATTTCAGCACCATAAAGGACTAGGTTTGGTGCAAGAAGTGTTTAATGAGAAAATTTTAGATAGTTTAGAAGGAAGTTCTTCAATTGGACATGTTAGGTATTCTACTGCAGGAGGAAATAACCTAGAGAATACTCAACCTTTTGTATTTCATGGTAATAGTAATGCTTTTGCAATGTGTCATAATGGTAATATAGTTAATGCTAATGTTATTAAAGAAGATCTAGAGAAAACAGGTAGTATTTTTCATTCAAGTTCAGATTCAGAAATTATTGCACATTTAATAAGAAAAGAAAATTCAGATGATATAATTACCGATTTAAAAAATGCTTTAAAAAAACTTCAAGGAGCATTTGCATTTTTATATATGAATAATGATAAAATCTATGCAATGAGAGATAAATGGGGGTTGAGGCCACTTTCAATTGCTAAACTTGAAAATGGATATGTAATTAGTAGTGAAACTTGTGCATTTGATCTTGTTGGAGCAGAATATATTCGAGATATAGCACCAGGAGAAATCGTAGAGATTTCTAAATTTGGGATTAATTCTTACCAATATGATGTTCCTGATATGTATTTATGTGCGATGGAATTCATCTATTTTTCTAGGCCAGATACAAATATTGAGAGTACAAACGTGCATGCAACAAGAAAGCGTGCAGGAAAGCTTTTAGCAAAAAATTATGGTATTGATGCCGATATTGTTGTAGGTGTTCCTGACTCATCAATTTCAGCAGCAATTGGTTATGCTGAAGAGAGTGGTGTTCCATATGAAATGGGTTTAATAAAAAATAAATATGTGGGAAGAACTTTTATTCAACCTTCTCAAGAATTAAGAGAAAAAGGTGTTAAGTTGAAATTATCTGCAGTTAAGAGTTTAGTTGAAAATAAGCGTGTTGTTATGGTAGATGACTCAATTGTAAGAGGTACAACTTCTAAGAAAATTGTGGAAATGTTAAAACAGGCAGGGGCAAAGGAAGTTCATGTTAGAATAGCTTCTCCAAAAATTATTGCTCCGTGCTTCTATGGTGTTGATACTTCTACATATGAAGAATTAATTGCTGCTAAAATAAGCAAAGAAGAATTATGTGACCGAATTGGTGCTTCTTCTTTAGAGTTCTTGAGTTGTAGTGAAATTAAAGATGCAATCAAGAGTGTGAGTTCTAGCAAATGTGGTTTATGTCTTGCATGTTTTAATAAAAATTATCCAACAAAAATATATGATTCACTAGAAAATGCTAATAAATAGGAGGAATTATGTCAAGTAAATATATGGAATCTGGAGTAGATTTGGAAGCGGGGTATAAGAGTGTTGAGCTTATAAAAAAACACGTTAGTCGTACAAATCCTACTGCAATGATAGGAAGTTTTGGTGGGATGTTTGATTTATCTAAGCTTAACTACAAGGAACCTGTTTTAGTAAGTGGTACAGATGGTGTAGGAACTAAACTTGAAATTGCATATAAAATGAATAAGCATGATAGCATTGGAATTGATTTGGTTGCAATGTGTGTAAATGATATTATCGCTCAAGGTGCAAAACCACTTTATTTTCTCGATTATATTGCTATATCAAAGAATATTCCCACAAAAATTGAACAAATAGTTAAAGGGATTGCAGATGGATGTATTCAAGCAGGGTGTAGTTTAATTGGCGGAGAAACAGCTGAAATGCCTGATATATATACAAATGATCAATATGATTTAGCTGGCTTTACTGTAGGGTGTGTTGAAAAGTCAGAGATTATTACTGGAGAGGAGGTCGAGGTTGGAAATAAGCTTGTAGGTGTTGCTTCATCTGGTCTTCATTCTAATGGTTTTTCACTTGTGAGAAAAATTCTTTTTAAAGATAATACATATGATTTAGAAAAAAGGTATGATCCTTTTGAAAAAACTTTGGGAGAAGTGTTACTTACACCAACTAAAATATATGTAGAGGCTGTATTGAAAGTTTTAGAAGGTTTTAAAATAAATGGAATAGTTCATGTAACTGGTGGAGGTTTTTATGAAAATATTCCTCGTGTACTAAATAATAATCAAGGGGTTAATATATATAAGAATAGTTTTGAAGTTTTAGACATTTTTAAATTTTTGCAAACTATTGGAAATATTAGTGATAAAGAAATGTATAATGTTTTTAATATGGGGATTGGACTTATTTTAATTGTTGATAGTAGTAAGGCAGATAATATTGTTAATTGTATAAATAAACTAGGAGAAAAAGCGTATGTAATAGGAGAGGTTACCTCAGAGAAAGGTGTAGAACTATTATGAAAAATATAGCGATATTTGCATCTGGTAATGGTAGTAATTTTGAGGGTTTAGTTCGTGCTGATTTAAAGTGTGTGATTAAAGTTTTAATTTGTAATAATAAAGATGCATATGCAATTAAGCGAGCAAAAAATTTAAATATAGCTTGCGAGATTGTTTGTTTAGAAGATTTCGTTTCAAACTTTGAATATGAAAAAAAAATTATAGAACTTTTGAAGGAGTATCAAATTGATTTAATTGTTTTAGCAGGGTATTTAAAAATATTTTCTAAAGAATTTGTAGAACTTTATGAAAGATCTATCATAAATCTTCATCCTTCAAAACTACCAAAATATCGAGGTTTAAATGCGATTGAACGTGCTTTTAATGCTGGTGAGTGTGAAATAGGAGTTAGTATTCACTATGTTGATAGTGGTGTAGATACTGGGGAAGTTATTGCCTGTGAAACTGTTAAGATAGAAAAAGGAGATAGCCTTTCTGTTGTTGAAGATAAAGTACATAAAAAGGAACATGAATTATATCCGAGAGTATTGGAGGAAATTTTATGAAGAGAGCTTTAATTTCAGTAAGTGATAAGACAGGAATTATTGATTTTGCTAAAAAGCTTGAGAGCTTTGATTACGAAATTATTTCTACAGGTGGAACATTAAAATTCTTAAGGGAGCATAACATAAGTGCTAAATCAGTTAGTAGTTTAACAAATTTCCCTGAAATACTAGATGGGCGTGTGAAAACACTTCATCCAAATATTCATGGAGGAATTTTATCTTTGAGAGATAATGATAGTCATCTTCAACAATTAAGAGAGCATCAAATTGATTTTATTGATATGGTAGTAGTAAATCTTTATCCTTTTGAGCAAGTTATTAATAATGATGGAAGTTTTGAAGATGCAATAGAAAATATTGATATAGGTGGACCTGCTATGCTTAGAAGTGCGGCTAAAAATTTTAATGATGTTACTGTTGTTTGTGATTATAATGATTATGCTAAGATTATTATGTCTTTAGAAAAAAATGTAGAATTTTCTAGTGAGTTTAATTTAAAACTTAGTGCAAAAGCATATGCGCATACTGCGAAGTATGACAGCATTATTGCAAATTATTTACATGAATATCTTGAAGAAGAAAGTGAGTATTTAACATTAAGTTATGATTTAATAAGTAAGCTTCGCTATGGTGAAAATCCACACCAAAGTGCTTATTTTTATAAGGGTAAGGATGTTTCCTATTCTGTTACAAGTGCAAAAAAAATGCATGGAAAGCAATTGAGCTATAATAATATTTTAGATGCTAATGCTGCATTAAATTTAATCAAGGAGTTTGATAATCCTACCTGTGTTGCCATTAAGCATTTAAACCCATGTGGGGTTGGAGAATCAGATACTATTTTTAGTGCATATAAAAAAGCTTATGAAAGTGATCCTGTAAGTATTTTTGGTGGAATAGTTGCATTTAATGATCAAGTAGATGAAAGTATAGCTATAGAACTTTCAAAGATTTTTTTGGAGATTATTATTGCACCGAGCTTTACAGTTTCTGCATTAGATATTTTAGTGAAAAAGAAAAATGTTAGAATTTTAGAAGTGAATATGAACAATAAGCAATTTAGTGAAAAAGCTATTGTAGGAATTAATGGAGGATTACTTATTCAAGATATTGATAATAGTACTTTAGAGAATTTTGAGTGCGTTAGCAAATCCTGTGAATTTAATATAGCAGATGTAAAATTTGCGTGGAAGGTTTGTAAGCATGTAAAATCTAATGGAATAGTTGTTGTGTCAAATCAAATGACAGTTGGAGTTGGAGTTGGTCAAACAAGTAGAATAGGTTCGTGTGAAATTGCTCTTGAATCTGCAAAGTTAAAAGGATACAATAATGATTTAATTTTAGCAAGTGATGCATTTTTCCCTTTTGCAGATGCAGTAGAACTTGCTGCAAAGTATGGTGTAAAAACAATTATTTCTAGTGGTGGATCTGTTAATGATGAAGAAGTTATTGCAAAATGTGATGCATTAGGAATTACAATGTTGTTTACTGGGATAAGAAACTTTAAACACTAAGGAGGTTTTATGAAAGTACTTGTTATTGGACGTGGTGGAAGAGAGCACGTAATTGCTTCTTGTGTAAAAAAATCAAAATTAGTTGATAAAGTTTATGTTGCTCCAGGTAATGGAGGAATGATAAAGGATTTTTGTTTAGTAGCAATTAATGAAGATGAGGTAGATAAGTTAGTAAATTTTGCGTTAGAAAAGTCTATTGATTTAACAATTGTGGGGCCAGAACTTAGTTTGAGTTGTGGAATTGTAGATGCTTTTAATGATAAAGGGTTAAAAATATTTGGACCAACTAAAAAAGCTACCAAGATTGAAAGTAGTAAAGAATATGCAAAAGATTTAATGAAAAAATATGGTATTCCTACTGCAAAATATGAAGTGTTTAGTGATTATGATTTAGCTGTAGAATATGCTGAAACAATGAGCCTACCAATTGTGATAAAATATGATGGACTAGCAGCTGGAAAAGGTGTTGTTATAGCACATAGTATGAATGAGGTATGTAATACTCTGAAACTAATGTTAGTAGATAAAGTATATGGAAGTAGTAAAGTTGTTATTGAAGAATATTTAGATGGGGTTGAGTTTTCCTTAATGGCAATGGTTAATGGGAGTGATGTTTATGCAATGGAGGTTAGCCAAGATCACAAGCAATTAAATGATGGTGATATTGGACCAAACACTGGTGGTATGGGAGCTTTTAGCCCTGTTGATATAATTGATGAAAATGTTGTTTTAGAAGCTGTAGAAAGTATTATGAAGCCTATCGCGAAAGCTATGGACGAGGAAGATACAAGTTTTTTAGGTTTTTTATACGGAGGACTTATTTTAACAGAAGATGGGGTAAAAGTTATTGAATTTAATGCTAGGTTTGGTGATCCAGAAGCAGAAGTTGTATTGCCACGTTTAGAGAGTGATTTAGTTGAGCATGTTATTGATATAATGGATAAAATTGAGCCCAAAATGGTTTGGAGTAATAATTATATAGTAGGTGTTGTTATGGCATCAAAAGGATATCCTGAAAGTTATGAAAAGAATTATTTGATAGAAGGTGATTTAGAAAATGTTGATCACATGGGAACTAGATATAATGATGGATACTATACCGATGGAGGTAGAGTACTACTTGTCAATGGACAAGGAATTACTTTAGATGATGCAATAAGTTCTTCATATAAAAATGTTGAAAAAATAACTTGCGATAATTTAATGTATAGGAAAGATATTGGTAAAAGAAAAAGGAATGACACTTAGTTATTCCTTTTAAAATAAAAAAAGGCATTAGCCTTATTTTATGCACGCTTAAATTTTAATTTTTTAAGAGCTCTTGCTGACATATGAACAGTTTTTATTTTACCATTCTCATCAACGATTCTTACTTTTTGTAAGTTTGCTTTCCATCTTCTACGAGATGCATTCATAGCGTGAGATCTATTGTTCCCAGACATAAAGTCTTTTTTTGTTTGATAACATTGCTTAGCCATAATTTGCCTCCTTTATACCTTCAGTCATATATAACACTTAAATACTATACCATATATAATATTAATAGTCAATAAAAAACGTAATATTCAATTTGAAACATTGACTTTTATTATGAATGTTATACAATAGAATAAGAGGTGAAGAAATGAAGCTATTTGTTTTTGATATAGATAATACACTTGTAAGCCATTACCAAGAAGAAAGTGTGATATCAACATCTACTAAAAATGCATTAAGAATGATAGAAGAAATGGGTCATCATTGTATTATAGCAACGGGTAGAACCTATAATACTACATGTCATATTATGAAAGAGATAGATATTTGGGACGCTATTTTGTGTAATGGTAGTACAATTGTTTTAAATAATGAAGTTACTTATAATAAACCAATTGTAAAAGATTGTTTGGAAGATATACTTAAAGAAGCTCGAGAGAAAAACATTGCTACACTTGGGTTTGATTCTCATGACATTTATGTTTATGATGACGTTGTTGACAAAGAATATTTTAATCAACAGATTAAAAGTTTTATTGTTCCTATGTTTCAAGGAACAAATTGCGGAATTAAGAAGTTTGATTTTAGTAGAGAATATAATAGTATTTCTTTTTTTACTAAAGAAAAAATTAAAAAATTTGAAAATATAAGTGTAACAATATATGAAGAAGGTGGTTATGAATTTATGAATTCATGTACATCTAAAGCAACTGGAATACTGAAATATATTGAAATGTATAATTTTAGTAAAGAAGATGTTTATGTGTTTGGCGATAACTATAATGATATTTCTATGTTTGAAGAGTTTTATGAAAATAGTTACGTTTTAGGAAATGCATGTGACGAAGTAAAAAATCACGCAAAATATGTGTGTGATCACATTGATGATGATGGAATATACAATGCAGTGGTAGATATTTTAGAGGTTTAATTATGAAACAAATTAAGATTATAAAAAATTGGATAGGTAAAAATATTTTGTTATATATCATTGTACTTGCAATGATAATTTTACTTGCGGCAACGAGATCTATAGTGCCACAGTTTGGTTCATATGCGCTAGATTCAATTTTAGGAAGTAATCCTTCAGTACTCCCTAGTTTTTTTGATAAAATTATTCAAACCGGTGATACTGCAATGTCTAAGGTGGTTTTACTTGTTATAGTTATGGTTGCTTTTCAGATTTGTAGAGCAGTTATAATGTTTCTAAGTAGAGTTGTTTATTCATTTGCAAGTGAAAATACTTCCAGAGATATTAGAAATAAATTATATGAACATTTACAAAAGTTGCCATATAGCTTTTTTAAGACACGTAATGCTGGAGATATTATTCAAAGGTGCACAACAGATATGGATGTTATTAAAACTTTTTTGGGAGATGAGATAATTCAGTTTACATGGATTATTGCAATGATTTTTGCAACAGTTTATCAAATGGTAAAAATTGATTTGAAGTTCTCTCTTATTTCCTTATGTATATTCCCGATAATTTTATTTGTATCAATTTACTATTTCAAAAAAACCTACATTCAATTTAATTTAATTGATGAGTATGAGAGTGAAATGATTGATGTTATTAAGGAGAATGTAATGGGTGTGCAAGTAGTTAAAGCTTTTGGAGCACAGAATTTTGAATTTGAAAAATATACTGAAAAGTCAGATAAATACTATAAACAGTTACATGAAATATTTAAAGTTATTTCAAAATTATACGGAACAACAAGTTTTTTAACAGCACTACAAACTTTTATAATAATGATGGTTGGAATTATTTTTGTTAGAAGTGGAGAAGTAACAGTTGGAACACTTGTGTTATTTTTAGCTTACACAAAATTACTTACATATCCAATAAATATGCTTGCTAGATTAATTACAAGGTTGGGAAGAAATTTTGTTGCTATTGATCGTATTCAAGAAATTTTTGATCAACCTGAAGAAGAAGTATCAGATAAAATGCCTAAAATTAATGGAAATATAGAGTTTAAAGAGGTATCTTTTTCATATCCAGATGCCAATGTAAATGTTTTAAAAAATATTTCATTTCAAATAAAAAATGGTCAAAAAGTGGCAATTATTGGGCAGACAGGTAGTGGGAAAAGTACAGTCTCTTATTTACTTTCACGTTTATTTGAACCAAGTAGTGGAAAAATTTTAATTAATGGAATTGATATTTCTGAAATAAATAGAAAATATTTGCGTAATCAAATTGGTTTTGTAGTACAAGAACCATACTTATTTTCAAGAGAAATTAGTGAAAATATAGCTATAAATGCAGATGAAGTTGATATCAGCAAAGTTATTCATTATGCAAAAATTGCTAATGTTCATGATGATATTTCAAGCTTTGAAAAAGGATATGATACAGAAGTTGGAGAGCGTGGAACAACACTTAGTGGTGGTCAAAAACAGCGTGTTGCAATTGCTAGAATGCTGATTAATAGATACAATGTACTTGTTTTTGATGATTCACTTAGTGCGGTTGACAATGAAACAGACATTTCAATAAGAAAAGCTTTATCAAACATTGAAGATGTTACGACAATTACAATTACGCATCGCATTACTTCTATTCTGGATAGTGATTTAATATTAGTTCTTGCTAATGGAGAGATAATTGAATCAGGGTCAATAAATGAACTTAAGGATCAGAATGGTTATTTTGCTGCAATGTATAAAAGTCAGGTGGGTGAAATAAGTGAATAAAACATTTAGACGAATGGTTTCTTCAATAATTATATATAGGAAGTTATTTTTTACAGGAATGATTTTGGTACTAATTGGAGCATTTTTGGACTTGGTTCCTCCAAGGTTACAATCATGGGCAATTGATAATATAATTGTTGAAGATCGAATAGAGTTATTACCTTATTTCGCAGGAGTATATTTTATTCTTGTAGTTTTAATTGGAGCATTAACATATACTTGGATAAAAGTTATGGGTGCACTTGAGATAAAATTTTCAAGTAATTTACGAAATGCTATTTTTAAAAAGGTTCAACAACTACATCTACAGTATTTTAATGAAAATCAAGATGGCTGGATTATTGCAAGAATGACTAGTGATGTAAGTAAACTTAGTGAAGTAATGAGTTGGCAGTTTGTAGATGTTTTCTACTTTATATTAATAATAGTATTCTCGCTTATATCTATTACACTATATAGTTTAAAAGCTGGAGGGATTGTAGTTATTATTTATCCAATATTAATTACTCTACTATTTATTATAAAAAGTTTTGTTTTAAAACAGTTTCGTAAAGTAAGAAGTCAAAATTCTGTTATTGTAAGTAAATTTAATGAATTTGTAAGTGGAATTTTAACAATTAAAACAATGGCTATTGAAGATAAAAATTTTGATGAGTTTGTAAATGAGTCTGCAAAACTTAGACAATTTTCTAGAATGCAAATAATTCTATCTGGACTTTTTGCACCTACAATTATTGTAATTGGATATTTTATGTTTGGAACAGTACTTGGATTTAGTGTCGATAGTTTCTTGATAGGAGACCTTAGCCTTGGAGAAGTATCAGCAATTATGAGTTATACTTATATTTTACTTGAAGTAACTACTGAAATTACAAATATTTTATCACAACTTCAAAATGCACAAGCTAATGCTGAGAGAATCTATGGATTATTAGATACAAAAGTAGAAATTCTAGATTATGATGAAAGCAAAGAAGAAAAAAGTGATTTTAATGCCTCTGGAGATATTAGTTTTAAAGATGTTTGCTTCAAATATAAAAATGGAGATGTAGTCTTTGATAAACTGAATTTAGAAATAAAATATGGAACAAGTGTTGCCTTGGTTGGTGCTACTGGTAGTGGGAAAACTACTTTAGTAAACTTAATTTCTCGCTTCTATGAACCACAAACTGGAAAAATTACAATTAATGATTATGATATTAAAGAATTAAGAAATAATACTCTGCATTATAGTATAGGTCATGTGTTGCAACATCCTTTCTTATTTAACGGTACAGTCTTTGAAAACATCAAATACAATAGTAATGTTAGTATGGAAGAGGTTTTGTCTATATGTAGTGAGCTTGGAATTGATAAAATGTTTGATAGGCTAGAAAATGGTATTGAAACAAATGTTGGTGAAGGGGGATCAAAACTCAGCGTAGGGGAGAAACAGCTTATTTCTTTTGCAAGGGCACTTGTTAATAATCCAAAGATAGTTATTTTAGACGAAGCTACATCATCAATTGATTATGAGAGTGAAACCCTTATTCAAAATGTTATTTATAAAATCATGAAAAATCGCACCATGATTGTCATTGCACATAGACTTAGTACGATAGAACATTGTGATAGAATTTTATATCTTAAATCTGGAGAGATAGTTGAAGATGGATCTCACATAGAATTACTTGAGAAAAAAGGGTATTATTATAATCTTGTGAAGGCAATAGAATAATAGTTTAAATGATGTTTTACATATTTTCATTATTTATTAGATGATTTTAGGATTAAAGTTTATAAAAAATTATGAAAAGGTATTGCAAGATAGAATGTTTTGTGTTATCATAGTAAAGCAGTGGAGGAATACCCAAGCCTGGTTGAAGGGACCGGTCTTGAAAACCGGCAGGTCGTGAGAACGGCGCAAGGGTTCGAATCCCTTTTCCTCCGCCATTTAAAATTATATATATTATCGCGGGGTAGAGCAGTCTGGTAGCTCGTTGGGCTCATAACCCAAAGGTCGTTGGTTCAAATCCTTCCCCCGCTACCATGGTCCAGTGGTGTAGCGGTTAACATTCCTGACTGTCACTCAGGAGATCGCGGGTTCGATTCCCGTCTGGACCGCCATTTTTTATGGCTCCATAGCTCAGTTGGTAGAGCAGTGGATTGAAAATCCACGTGTCGGCGGTTCAAGTCCGTCTGGAGCCACCATTTATGAATAAACGGCTAAATATAGCTGTTTTTATATATATATATGTACGAAAAAACATTTGCATTAAATTGTTACATATGTTATAGTAATGCAAAAAGGGGGATGTTATGAAATATTTAAAGTTTGTTTTTCTTATATTAATTTTATTAATGCCGGATAATTTAGTAAAAGGTAGTGATTCTACTCAAAATAATCAAGGAATAGATGGTACATCTTTTGATACATTGCCATATATTGAATCAAGATCTAGTAGTTTTAATCTTGACTATATATATTTAGATAATGGTTATAAATATGATGTGCTCCATAATAAATACTTTGAAAAGTTGTATAATAATGAAACTGTGTATATTTATTTTGATATAACTAATACTAACACTAGAATTAGTGACTCTGTTAAAAGGGTTGTTAGTCAATTGACTAATATTGGCAGCAACAAGGTTAAATTATATACAGTTAAGCCTAACATATCTGAAGATAAGCTTAACATTGTGAAAGTCAAATATGATAGAGATGATAAATGTGGAAGTGATGGATGGGCTTGTGCTAATTCGAAGGAGCTATATTATAGTTCATTAGGGCTTTCTTATATGACAGGAAATCAAGTTACGGATATGGTAATGTTTCACGAAATGCTACATGTATTTGGTTTGGATCATTCACCAAGAAGTTACGGTAATACTAACATGAGTAAAGCTTCGGCATATGATGGGTACAATTTTAGTTATACTTCACTTTCATATGATATGAATTTTTGGAAAATGATGAATAATCCATATGAAAGTTCATATCAATATAGTTATGGTGTAAAGGTTGCAAAATATAAAAAATTTCTTAACTCAATAACTATACAGAAGCATACATATGAATCATCGGGTAATTACTGGAAAGAGAGCATATACTATAGCAATGGTAAACAAGTAGAAAAAGTAAGGTATGATGGGACATCATCAGCAAATATATTGTCTATACATACATATGAATCAACTGGTAAATATTGGAATAAGAGTACTTATTTTGAAAATGGAGTTAGAAAAAAAGAAATATTTTACAATGGTGAAGCAGATAATCAAAAATTAAAAGAAATTGAATATGCTTCTGATGGTGAAACTATTATTAATATTATATATTATTAGTGTTTATTTTAGAAAATTAAAATAAGTGTATTTTACAGTCTTCTTAAAAATACACTTTATCAAGGAAATTTTATTAGAGTAATACAACAAAAAAGCTTATAGTAAATGTTCTAAAGCCTACATATAATGAAGAAGATGTCTTAAAAGTAGGGAAAGTTCATGCGAGCATAAATAAAAGAAAGCATATAACTATACTTTATGAAATAAAGTTTACCTTGAAAGTAGGGAATAAAATATGACACTGTACTTAAAAGAAAAAACTGCAAATGGTGTGTAGGTAATTATTTTTACTACTATTCTAATAAATATGGAATATATGTTAACTAACCCCAAATAATAAAAAGTTAACAAAAATATATCATGTAATATAAAAGAAAGAGATATTATCATAAAGAAGAAATAAATATCTTCTTGTGTATGGTAAAATATCTGCTGAATAGTATGATTAATACAAAAGTAACTTAAAATTTATAGATTTAAAAATCAGTTCCCAAAAATTGTCATTGATCAACATAAGCAAATAAATATTTTTTTAAAGAGTATTGTAAGAGTTATTGTTATATACTAAAATGCTAATAACGAACTAGGGATGCCATTACCTTAGTTTAGAAAAAACTAGGAAATTTCCTAGTTTTTTAATGCTTAAAAATATTAAAAAATTTTAGGAATTCTTGTAAGGCAGTACAAGTTTTATTATGCTTCTGTTTATAGATAATAAAAAAATATACTAAAAAAGTATATTTTAAATGAATTAGTTTTTGCATTATTAAATTAGTTACAATTCAATATTAATGTTTTTTCCAACAAATGTATCATCTAGTTTTGATTTAGAGACTACATCAATTAATAAGACTACTTGTAAAGCAATTTTTAATGAGTTTAATATTATACAATAATTTTTACCTTTTAGATAAATTTCAACATTACTCTTACTAACATAAATTTTATGAATTTTATTAATATTTATTTTTTCTAAATTATTATTATAAAGTAGATATACATATTTATTAGTGATATATATTTCAACTTCAATTAGCTCACTATCAGTTCTTTGCTTTCTTGTAATTCGATGTTCCTTTAACATTTCGTGTTTACTACTGTAATTAGTTTTATATGTACGATTAAATTTAGCTCCTAAAATATGAAATAATACAACTTCATTTTTTGATAACTCTAAAGTATCACTTTTACCTTTGGTAACTAAATATGATTTTAATACATCTTCCTTTATGATTTTGCTAATTTCTTCATGGTTATTAAAATAGTATGTTGCTTCAAATTCTATATTCATAAGGTTTTCCTCCACTGTATTTATTATAACATAGAAATTATATACTTAGTATTATTTTAAAATAACAAATTATTCCTATTATTATTAGAAGGCAATATGATATAATATAGTTGGTGGTGATAATTATGAATTTATTAGGATATAAAAGGCCAGATAAAGAGTTTTGGTATGGAAGAATTGATGATGAAAAGAATTATGATAGCTTTAGATGGCATCAAATAATTAAAATGATCAATTTGGATGAAGAAATTTATCTGGATGAAAATGCTTATGTAATTATTTCATATAAAGTTGATGAAGGTATTGCGAGAAATCAAGGAAGAAGAGGTGCAAGAAGAGCTCCAGATTTAATTAAACTGAATTTAAGTAATAGACCTTGTTCTTTTGATCAAACTGTTAGTATTTATGATGGTGGTAGTGTAATTTGTGTAGACCATGATGTTGAAGAAGCTCAAAATACACTTGCAAAAATGGTGGAAAAAGTTATTAGAGCAGGTGGATTTCCAATTATTATTGGAGGAGGCCATGATGTTGCTTATGGAAGTATGAAAGGTATTGCTCCAACTATTGATAAAAATAAACCTTTGGGCATTGTTAATTTTGATGCTCATTTTGACAACCGTCCTTATAAGCACTCTACTTCTGGAACAATGTTTAGACAAATTAAAGATGATTTTCAAAATGAAAAAAGAGAATACAACCATTTGACAATAGGGGTACAAAAAAGTGCAAATACAACAAGTCTTTTTAACGATATTGAAAATGCTGGAGGAGAGTATATTTTAGCACGAGATATTAAAATTACAAATTCTTATCACAACTATGAAGTGATAAATGAGTTTATTAGAAAAAATGATTCAATCTATATTACAATTTGCTGTGATGTTTTTGCTAGTGCTTTTGCACCAGGAGTAAGCTCACCTCAACCTTTAGGAATATCACCTGAAGATTTCATGGAGTTTTTTAAATTATTTCTAGCAAGCAACAAGGCAATATGTTTGGATGTTGCAGAAGCCTCTCCAGACTTAGATAATTCTAATACTACAGTGAGTTTAGTATCATTAATTGTGTATACATTGATAAATTATAAATATGAGCATACATTCTAATATGAAAGTTTATGTTGATGCGGATGCATGCCCAGTAATTGATGAAGCTATAATTATTTGTAATAAATTTAGTATTAAAATTGTTATTGTTTGCGATGATTCTCATATGATAAATAGAGAGGTAGAGATAATTGTTGTAGAAAAAGGGTTTGATAGTAGTGATTATAAAATTCTTTCATTACTTTGTGAAGGAGATCTTGTAATTACAAATGATTACGGACTTAGCGCTTTAGTGCTTGCAAAAAAATGTAGTGTCATTAATTTTGATGGTAAAATTATATTAGAAAATGAAATAGATGCTATGCTTGCTAGCAGGGCTTTTAATGCTAAAATGAGAAAAGCCAATATACGTTTTAAAGGCCCTTCTAAAAGAAGTATTGAGCAGAATAAGGTTTTTAAAACAAAATTAGAAAGTTTTTTGTTAAAAACAACGAATAATTAAATTTATCTTATTGTTAAGTCAAATTTAATATGTTATAATTATTCCATAATGTTGACTGAGAAGTGAAGTAGTAATAAAATGGAGTATTTAAAGAGAGTTAGTGGTTGGTGTAAACTAATATTACTTATTTGTGAACTTGTCATGGAGTTAAATCGTTTGTGCGCGTTAAGCATTAATAGAGTAGAGATATCTAAAGTAAGGTGGTACCGCGCGTTTGCGTCCTTATATGGATATTTTTTTATTTACAAAATGGAGGTTATTATGAATCATAAAGAATATGAAAAGAAATGGCAAAAATACTGGGAAGAAAATAGAAAGTATTATGTTGATGTTAAAAATAGCGATAATAAATACTTTGTCTTAGACATGTTTCCATATCCATCAGGAGCAGGGCTGCATGTTGGACATACGGAAGGGTATAGTGGGAGTGATATTTTAACCCGTTATAAAACTATGCAAGGGTTTAATGTACTTCATCCTATGGGATGGGATGCTTTTGGGCTTCCAGCAGAACAATATGCTATTTCTACGGGAAATGATCCTCGTGAATTTACTTATAAAAATATTGAAGTATTTAAAAAGCAGTTAAAACAAATGGGATTTGTTTATGATTGGAGTAAGGAAGTAAATACTACAGATCCAAATTATTATAAATGGACACAATGGATTTTTGTGCAGCTATATAATAAAGGGTTAGCAGAAGTTAAGGATATCGAAGTAAATTGGTGTGCAGAGCTTGGTACGGTTTTAAGTAATGAAGAAGTTTTAAATGTAAATGGGAAGATGATAAGTGAGCGTGGTGGTTTTCCAGTTGTAAAAAAGAAAATGCAGCAATGGGTGTTAAAGATTACAGAGTATGCAGATAGACTTTTAGAAGATTTGGAATTACTTGATTGGCCACAAAGCGTTAAAGAAATGCAAGCAAATTGGATTGGAAAAAGTGAAGGAACTTCAATTATCTTTAAAACTGTTGGGTTTGATGAAGAACTTGAAGTCTTTACAACAAGACCAGATACTTTGTTTGGGTGTACATATATTGTTATGGCGCCAGAGCATGAGTATGTTAGTAAGTTTACTACTTCAGATAACAAAGAAGCAGTTAGTGCATATATTGAGGAAAGTGTTGCAAAAAGCGATTTAGAAAGAACAGAATTAAATAAAGATAAAACGGGTGAATTTACGGGAAGTTATGCAATTAATCCTGTTAATGGCAGAAAAATTCCAATTTGGATATCAAATTATGTTTTGGCAAGTTATGGAACAGGTATTGTTATGGCAGTTCCTGCACATGACACTCGTGATTTTGAATTTGCTAAGAAGTTTGATTTAGATATCATTCAAGTAATTGAAGGTGATATTAGTAATGAGGCTTATGTTTTTGATGGAATACACATTAACTCTGAATTCTTAAATGGTTTAGATAATATGGGTGCCATAGAAAAAATAAATGAATTTTTACAGAGTAACAACTGTGGAGACAAAAAGATTAATTATAAACTTCGTGATTGGATTTTTGCTAGACAACGTTATTGGGGAGAACCATTTCCTATTATTCATTGGGAAGATGGAACGATGAGTCTAGAGGAGAATTTACCTTTAAAGCTTCCAGTATTGGATGAATTTAAACCGAGTGGTACAGGAGAGTCTCCATTAGTTCACGCTACAGATTGGATCAATGTTGTGAGAAGTGATGGTGTTAAGGGAAAACGAGATTCAAATACTATGCCTCAATGGGCTGGAAGTTGTTGGTATTATATTGGATACTTATTAAAAAGAGAAAATGGTAGTTTTGTGGGTCTAGACACAGACGAGGCTAAAGAAATTCTTTCAAGTTGGCTTCCAGTAGATTTTTATATAGGAGGAGCAGAACATGCAGTACTCCATTTACTATATGCGAGATTTTGGCATAAGGTTTTATATGATATTGGAGTTGTTGATACTAAAGAACCATTTATGAAACTTTTTAATCAAGGAATGATTTTAGGTGAAAATAATGAGAAGATGAGTAAGTCTTTAGGAAATGTTATAAATCCTGATGATATAGTGGAAGAATTTGGTGCTGATACTTTGAGAATGTATGAAATGTTCATGGGTCCACTTGAGGCTACAAAGCCATGGAATAGTGCTGCTGTTAGTGGGGTTAGAAAATATTTAGAACGAGTTTGGCGTATGTTTGAGTCTACGGTTGAATTTGTTAGTAATGATGAACTTGATTATGAATATAATCTTTTAGTAAAAAATGTTACTAATGATTATGAAAATACAAAATATAATACAGTCATTTCCTCACTTATGACGTTTACTAATGAAGTGTATAAGGCAAAAAAACTTTCTAAAGTGCATGCCATGGGCTTTATTCAATGCTTGTTTCCAATAGCTCCACATATTGCTGAAGAGTTAAATGAACTTTATAAATTAAGTGATGATAGTTTAGCGCATAGTAATTTTCCAACTTATGATGAAAGTGTCCTAGTGAAAAATACGATGATTATTGTTGTACAAATAAATGGAAAGCTTCGTGCTAAGATTGAAGTGGAGAGTGAATTAGGTAAGGAAAAAATCATCGAAATTGCTAAGTCACAAAATGAAGTGTTAAAATTTACTGAGGGGCATGAAATTGTTAAAGAAATTTATGTTCCAAACAAGCTTGTAAATTTAGTTGTAAAATAAGTAGCTAAGTAGAATGTATTAGGTAAAAAGTAGATAAATCCAGTTTATATAAATTATGTTTATATTAAAGGTTAGTTATTATTTAGGTTTTAAAAATTTAGTAGGGATATATTAATTTTATATCTCTATTTTTTTACTATAAAATATTTGAATGAGCAGTAATATGTGATATAATATGTTTAGAATTTAATTGGAGGGATAACATGAAAAAAGTTTTAGCAAGTTTATTTTCACTAGTATTACTAGTGGCTGTTGTTGGATGTTCATCTAGCGATAGTGAAACAGATTGTTCAAATGGTAATATAATTATGATTACTGATACAGGTGGTGTAGAAGATGCATCATTTAATCAAGGTACATACGAAGGTGTATTAAAGTTAGTTGATGAAAGCGATGGAGTTTGTTCTAAAGCTATAGAGTCAACAAATGAAGCTGATTATGCTCCTAACTTAAATACTGCTTCAGAAGAAAATCCTGATTTAATTGTTGCTGCAGGATTTAAATTTGGTGATTCTATGCTTGAAGTTGCTACAGATAATGAAGACCAAAACTTCTTATTAATTGACATGGTTGTTGCCGATGAAAACGGTGAGCAATTACCAAATGTTGCAAGTGCAGTATTTGCTGAGCATGAAGGTTCATATTTAGTTGGTGTTGCTGCTGCAATGAAAGCTAAGCAAGATGGTCATGATACTGTTGGATTTGTTGGTGGGGAAGAAAGTGAACTAATCAATAAGTTTGCAGCTGGATATAAAGCAGGTGTTTTATCAGTTGATCCTGATATGAAAGTATTAATTACATATACAGGAACATTTGTAGAGCCAGGAAAAGGGAAAGCAGAGGCAGATAAGCTTTATGGTCAAGGTGCATACATTATTTATCATGCAGCAGGTGGTAGTGGAAATGGTGTTATTAGTGCAGCACAAGATATATATAATCAAGCTGATAGCCCTGAAGATGCTGTTTGGGTAATTGGTGTAGATAGAAACCAATATGAAGAAGGTAAAGTAGATAAAGAAGATTCAGAGTCTCACTCAGTTATACTTACTTCAATGTTGAAGAAGGTAGATGTTGCATCATATGATGTTTCAAAGCTTACAATTGATGGTAAATTCCCAGGAGGAGAAATTCTTACTTTTAACTTAGAAAATGATGGTGTAGGAATTCCTGATGAAAATCCAAACTTAGATGATGAAATTGTTAAAGCAGTAGAAGCTGCTAAGCAAGATGTTTTAGATGGAAATGTGGTTGTTCCTGAAACATTAGATTAATTCTATTAGACAGGCATTTTGTCTGTCTTTTTATTTTGTGTTATAATATGTTAGGTGATATTTATGAAAATAGCGATTTCTACAATAAATTCAAAATATATACATATTAATAATTCTGTTTATATTATTCAAATGTATTTAGGAAAAAATAGTGAAATAATAACTCATACTTTAAAAGACAATATTTCTACTATTATTGATGATTTGGTTAACTGTAAGGCAGATTATTATTTTTTTAGTATATATATTTGGAATATTGAACTATATAAAAAAATTCTTCCTATTTTAAGAAAAAATTTACCTAATTCAAAAATTATAGTAGGAGGTCCAGAGGTAAGCTATGATAGTAGTTATTTATTTGAATATGTTGACTTTATATATTGTGGTGAAGTAAATGGCTCGATAAACGAAATAGTTGAAAATAATATTGTTTCAGAGCATATTATCGATAATCCAAATATGCGTAGCATATGTAATTATAATAACTTTATGCACGATATTGTCTATTATGAAAATATAAAGATACATAATAATCAAATTTTTTATATTGAAACATCAAAGGGCTGCCCTTTTAAATGCAGCTACTGCATGAGTTCGCTTGAAAATAAGGTTATCAATATGGATGTTGATAAAGTATATAGAGCTATTAATTTCGCTATTGATAATAATGTGAAAGTAGTAAAATTTTTAGACCGTACATTCAATGTTGACGAAGCAAGAGCAAAAGCTATAATGAATTATATAATTAGTAATTGTAATGATAATCAATCTTATCAATTTGAAATTGCTCCTGAAATTATTTCAAAAGAGTTCCTAGAATATTTAAAAAGCATTGATAAGGGATGCTTTAGATTTGAAATAGGTATTCAATCTGTACACAATGAAACTGTAAATGCTGTAGATAGATTTCATAACTATGAAAAGTATGAGAAAACTATAGAAGAGTTATGCAAAAATTCAAAAATTATTACGCACTTTGATTTAATTGCAGGTTTACCATATGAAACATATAATAGGTTTATCATATCATTTAATACGACATTTCGATTATTTCCAGAGGAGTATCAATTAGGGATGTTAAAAATTTTAAATGGAACAAAATTAAAATATGAAGCAAATATCCATAGGTTTAAATATCAAAGTACAGCTCCATACCAATTTATAGAAAATAAATATTTAAGTAAGTGTGAATGTCAAAACATCAATTTAGTTGAAGATATTGTAGATAGGTTTTATAATAGTGGTAAATTTAAAAATACTTTTAAAGTTTTGGTAGATAAGTATGAAAATATTTTTGATTTATTATTAAAATTTAATAACTATATTATAGGACATAACTTTAAACTTATTGATTATCAACTATATGATATTTATAAAATTTTTTATGATTTCTTATGTGAATTTGATAAAGAACTTTCAGACTATGTTATTCTAGATTATATTTCAGTAATTAAGAATAAGCCTAAAAGATTTTATAAGAGTATGGGGAAAAAACATTTAAACAAAGTTTTAACTTCTATGGTAAGTGAAAACATGTCTTTAAATTATTTGTATAAATATATAATTGTTGAAGAGATAACTTTAAATGAAAAAGTGTACATTATAAAAGATTTAAAAAAAGATAAAATAAAAATAGAGAATGCTACTTCTCTATTTCTAGTAAAAAATTCCTAAATTCATTGCTGTAACTATATGCATTAAGTTTTCTAATAGTAGAATTTATTCTGTGGCATGGAATAATAATAATAAGTGGATTATCATTCATTGCTCTAGAAATTGCTCTAACTCCTTTTTCTAAGCCCATAGGGTTTAGAAGTGATTTGATTGGAACTTGCTCTCCGTATTTAATTTGTTGTATATAATTGTACAACTTTTTTCGCCACGACAAATAATTAATTTTATATTTTATATTAAATTCTTTAAGTTTACCTTCAAAGTATAATTTTAGTTGAACCTTAAACTCTTCTATTAATGCACATGTTTTAATTGCGCCTGCCTCATTTACTAACTTTACCTTTGTTATTGCACTCTCATTTGCTTCAATAAGTAGTGTATAACCTTCAATTTTAAAATAATCAAAATACATATTAAACTCCTAATATAATAAAAAAGTATTTAAACAATACTTTTTTTATTATGATAATTCAGCAATTAGCTCATCTTTCTTCAATTTGCTAAACCCTGTTAATCCTTTATCTTTAGCCATTTGCTTTAGTTCAGCAACAGTAAGTTTACTTAAATCAGCATTTGAACTTTTAGTTTCTTTTTTTACTGTCTTTTCTTCAACTTTTTTAGTAGCTGCTTTCTTTTCAACCTTAACTTCTTTTTTTGCTCCATTTTTTAGAGCGTCTTTAGCGACTTCAGCAATTTGTGAAAATGACTCTGGATTATGTACAGCAAGGTCTGCTAATACTTTTCTATCAATTTCAATTTCAGCAATTTTTAAACCATTCATAAATTTTGAATAGCTGATTCCATTTAATCTAGCAGCAGCATTGATTCTAGTAATCCATAACTTTCTAAAATTTCTTTTTCTTTGCTTTCTATCTCTATACGCATATTTTAAACTATGCATTACTTGTTCGTTTGCTGTTCTGTATAAAGTATGTTTACTTCCAAAATACCCTTTAGCTAACTTTAATATTTTTTTTCTTCTTTTACGTGCAACACTTCCACCTTTTACTCTTGGCATAACCTTTTCCTCCTAAATATTTATTACTTCATGTTTACTAATAGTGTTTTAATTCTCTTATAATCACCTGGAGATACTAAACCACTTTTACGTAATTTTCTTTTTTGATCTTGAGACTTGTGAGTTGCTAGATGACTTGTGTAAGCATGTCCTCTTTTTAATTTACCAGAACCTGTTCTCTTAAATCTTTTTGCAGCTCCTCTATGTGTTTTCATTTTGTAACCCATTGTAATTTCCTCCTAAAGCTTTTATTTCTTCTTACTAGGCTTTAATGGATTAAGATACATGCTCATGTATCTTCCCTCCATTTTTGGCTTTTTTTCTATTTCACAAACATCTTCTACATACGTTAGAAATTGTTCTAGAACTTTATTTCCTAAATCCTTATGCTCCATTTGTCTTCCTCTAAAGAATACTGAAACTTTTAATTTGTGACCTTTTTCTAAAAATTTACGGCCATTCCTTGCTTTTGTTTCTATATCATGAACATCAGTAACCGGAGTCATTCTAATCTCTTTAAGTTGAATTGTTTTAGAATTCTTTTTTGATTCTTTTTGTTTACGCTGTTGTTCATACTTAAATTTTCCAAAGTTCATGATACGACACACCGGTGGTTTTGCATCTGGTGCAACTAAAACTAAATCAAACCCAGCTGCTTCTGCTAACGTAAGTGCATCATTTCTACTCTTTTCTCCGACTTGTTCACCATTTGGTCCAATAACAAGTACTGTTTGTGCTTTGATACCTTCGTTGATAACATGACTATCCTTTTTTCTGTTATCTAAATTTCTCTTGCTAATAAATAACACCTCCATACATATGCATTAAAAAAACGTTCGTATAACTACGCACGTTCAAATCATAACTAACTAAATAGTTGTGAGTTTACCTATCAGTTTAATTTACTAATCAGGTGAGCGCATAGCATCTTCTTTTCACAGATAATATCATTTTATACTATTTCGTAGATAATGTCAATAGTTTTAATGCAATAATCTATATTACATAATTAATTACTAAAATAATTAGCATAACTTATTTGTATTTTAACAGATAAGTTATGTTATAAAGTTTTATTACGCAACTAAATATATAGTTAAAAAAATGAAGTTTTAATAACGTCATTTTTATTTAATGATAATATAAATCGTGTTTACATTAATCATGTTATGTGATTTGAAAAAATAAAGTTGTAATAATAAATATTACTATGATTATTTTTTTGATAATACATTAATTTTTCAATAAATTATTATTTTTTTAACACAATTAAATAAAATAAAAATAAATTCGCTTATAAATGTAGACTTTTATAAGCACTAATATCTTAACATGATTTTTCAATAAAATAGACAAATTAATTTACACTACTAATTATAATACATATATGCATAAAAGTCTACTTTTATGGCCAATATTTATAATTATGAATGTTGTTAATATTCTTTTAGATTATTGAAAAATAGTAAATTAATATTTTGGGCTATATTGTACAAAAAAAAGATGAAATATAGCTAAAAAAGAGAGAATGTATAGGAAAGGGAAAAATTTTATGAGTAAAAAATGGGTTTTTAGAGATGGACAAAAATCAAATATTTTGACCAAAATTATAAGTAAAACCCCTCCGAAAGTTGGAAAAAAAGGGGGATTCCTTATTGCTTTTTTATTAATAATTTTAGTTGTATCAATTAATTTTATTAAAACATCAAATGAAGGATACAATTTTAAGGAATTAACATCATTTGATGATAAAAAAGTATTTTTACTAGAGGTTAACAATGGAGTTAGTAAAGATGGTGAGGAATTATTGCTTGCCTCAATAAATGGAAGAAGCTATTCGATTGTGAGCACAACAGGTACTGAATCAAAAGAAGAAATTCTTGAGTTAGTTAAAAGTGAAGAAAGCAGTGAAATTGATCAATCACTTCCACTAACTGATGGTTCGTATGCTGTGATAGTTGATGAAGATATTGAAGAAATATCTGATGAATTTGAAGTTGTTTCAAAAGATGATTATAATGATTTTGGGGTTGCTGGCTATAAATTAGCGAGCCAAAATGAATATGATTATTTTTATTTGAAAGTTACTGATGAGCAACTTTTGGAAAATGGGTATTATATCAATGATGCCTTTGCAAATACTAAGACATTATCATATGTTGATGTAAGTGATTCCAAACCAGAAATTGACTCAGACAGCGAAGAGACATATTACAGTGCTTTGAATGTAACTGAAAATGAGGAAAAATCATTTTCTGAAATAAAAGAGCAGCACATTGAAATAGTATATGAAAGTATGAAAACTAACAAAGATTTGGGTATTAATTCTGAGGATGATACTGAAATCATTTTAGATTGGGTTGCTTTATATACTAATGATGATAGTGTTTCTACTGATGTTGAGAACGGTGCTAGCGGTGTTGTATATTCTGAAGAAATGATTGTAAAAGTGGCTAAAGATTCTGAATTTACAGGTTTTGTTAGTTCTGCAGTTGTGAAAGAAGATATTGCGTCAGAAGTGAGTTCAACTGTTGAAAGAAGACCTTTAAATGACATGAGAAGTTTAACTGATGACTCTGTGTACTATAACCCGAGCAATCAAGGGAACATTACTCCTTGGGAAATTATAAAATACACAGTTATAAACAGTGGAGATAATATTCCAGTTAGAGAAGTTGTAGAGTATGATCCTACTACTTTAATTGTTGATACTGATATATACTTTTCCTTCTCACCGGTGCCTGGTGCTACATATTGGTATGCTTTTCAAGATATAGATACTGATTATCCCACACTAGCGGATAAAGCAGGACTGATTGAAGAAAATAGTAACACTTCTGAAGATGGACTAATTAACTGGGTAGTTTTAGATGAAACAAATCCAAATGTAATAATGGATAGTAATGGAAAATATTTAGTGAAATTACCTGTTATTAATGAAAATCAAACACTTTTAGTGAATACACAAGAAAATATGCTTCCTTTTAATGTTTCTATGTATGATAAGTGGTTTAACACAAGAATTGATGCAGAAGCTAATGGTGCTGAAACGAAAGTGATTTTTAACAATACTAACTTTAATGATTCAGATGTAGAAATTCCAAGTTTAGGAAGTTTTTATGACTATGCAGCATCTGGGAAATTACAAGGAGATATGTATTACACAACTGCAGATGGTACTAGAAATGGACCGGTAAGTGTGATTTTTGACGGAGAAACAGTTACGACAACAATACCGGAAAACTTTGATAATGTATACTCAATTGATTACACACTAAATGATCCATATGGAAATAATATAATTAATTCTGGTATATGGAGAAATTACGATATTTTAGGTGAGTGTTTATCAAATTGTGACTATTCAGATGCACCTGAGTCATACGGAAGTATTAAAGTAGCTATTGCAGAGACAAGTGTGAGAGACTCACAAAGAAATCATAAAGGGATAGCTATAGGCTATGATAATCCAGACCCAGATGATGATGTAGTGTTTTCAGAAGATAATGCCTTAAGTGATGATAGAACAGCAGGAACTGATGGTTCATCAAGAGGAACATTTACTGAGGGGTGGCCAGTACTTTTATGGGGTAAAACTTTACATTATGATTATTCTGATGATGAAACTGGATTAGGTGGTAAAACACAAAATTCTAATGGAGAAATCGAATTCAATATTGGTGAAAGATATTGGTATATGGAAGTTCCCTATTTATTTGATGCTACTGTTGCAAGTACTCAAGGTGTTGAAGAAGCAAAAATGTTAATTTGGCTAGATTTAAACCAAAACGGTATATTTGATGAAGGAGAAGGGCAAGAAAACATTGTGACTCCTTATACATGGGTTCCATCTGAATCTACAGGACAAACAGCTTTCTCTTTATCATACCAAACAACTAACTTTAGTTGGGATTTAGAAAAATTTCAATTAAATGAAATGTCTTTAAAAACTAATGGAACATACATGAGAGTTGTTATGACAACAGATATGAGTTATACTCTTGCAGATGCTGCAACAAGCCCTGTTGATTCTGTTGAAGGAAAATCATTTGGAGAAATAGAAGACTATAAAATAATTGCAATTGATAACAGAGATGAATGTGGTACATCTTTAGTTAATAATGCTGAAATGATACCAAGTCAAGTTATTGTAAGTGGCAATTCAATTAAATATGAAGATGTAAAAAACCCATATGGAAGTAATGTTGATATAGTGGTTACAGCAGATGATGGTACATTAATACCTCAAAAAGCTATAGACAGTACAGGTACAATTACATTTGGATTTCATGGATACAATTCAGGGGGAACAGGAATTATACACCCAGGGTATTTTAAAGTTCAAGCTTTTGAGACTGGGACAGACATTCCTATAAGTATACCTATTCAGATTAGAGCTTCAGATCTTGATCAATACGAAACTCTAGGAGCGTATCCTCCGCCAAGTAATATTTCATATGATGATGATAGTTTTTGGACAGCTTGGAACAGTGGACCGGGATATTTTGAGTGGTACAAGCCTGCATCATATCCAGCTTTTACAGGACATTTATCATATGATTACACAAGAATAGATAATAAAGATATGATTAACGCTGCATACGATGAAGCATCCGCAGCAGCAACAACTTTGAGTTGGCTTGATCGCTCTATATTATATTTTGGGTTTAATGATAGCCATGATAATGCAGAGGCTTTAGATATAGTAATGACTTTCCCAACTAGTAACTTAACAATGGAATGTAATGATGTTGACCCAAATGTTATTAAAACATCTACACCTCCAGATGGAACTTGGGTAAAACCTGGAGAAAAAATTCATTATGAAGTTGAACTTAAAGCAGATGCATTAGGATTATGGAAACAAGCACCGATGACAATAACTGATATTATTCCAGAAAATACTACATATGTTAATGGTAGTGGAATTGTTAATTATAGATTATTACAATATGAATCGACACCTTATGATCCAAATAATCCAAATGAAGTTGTTCCATTTGAAACAAGAAACGTAGGATATATTACAAGTGAAAAGGATTCTAATGGAAAAGTTACTTCAATCACTGGTAATTATGATGGGATTTTAAATAGTGGTGATACCCTAGTGTTAGAGTTTGATGTGATAGTGGATGAAATTGACTCAGAAGATGTGGTTCAAGAATGGACAGGTAATACATTTGAGTTAGATAAATTTGAAGTTATGACAAATTATTCGGGTACAATAGGTGATAATAATTCGCAGACAATTAGTACAAGTGGTTCAAAAGTAATGACACAATCAATATTTGAGGTAGATTTTTCTAGGCCATTTTCTATGGAATTTGATCTTAGTGTTGCTAATGAACAAACTGAATATCAATTAGGATTTGGATTTTCTTCTGAAAGATTAGATTATGGTGCAAAGTATGGTGAGAAATCAACTAATGAAGGTATTTATTTCTACAATAATGGTAGAACAACATATAGAGAATCTTCAGGAGTACATCAATACAATGCTTCAACATCAATAATAGGAGAAAAAATCACTCGTGCAAAATGGGACAAGCAGCGATTAGAATATAATCCATACACAAAGGAAATAACTGTTACAATGACTAATGCTAATAGTTCATATGAATTTACACGAGAACTTATAGGAAATGTAGAAGATTATAAATATATTGGAACAAGCTTAGAACAATGGGCAAATCCAAATAGTGTTTCTATTAATTCTGCAAAATTTATTTATGAAGATATTCAAATAAGTAAAAATATTGTAAATGGTGCTACAGCATGTTATACGGAATATCCAGATGCTACTTCTACTACGATATGTTTAGATTCAAATGAGCTTATTCATCCAACAGGTGAAATTGAAGAAATTGTAGAAGTTGACAAGACAGTAGAAGATGCAAGTGGAAATGGATATGTAGAAAATGGAGAAGAAATTACATACTCAATCAAAGTTTCAAATACAGGTAATTTTGATTTGAGAGAATATGTAGTAGTGGATACATTAACAGATATAGAAAAGTACTATGAAAACTATGAGTCAGTAAGTGTAGGAGTAGTAGGAAAATCATTGACGGATGGAAGTGAAGTAGCAATAAATTATACACCAAATCCAGTAAGTTATAGTGATTTAATGACAGAAGGATTAACGATTGAGCAAGTGCCAGCAAATACAATAATAGAGATCACATATACATTAGTAGCAAAAGGTGAT